>CAXMOH010000379.1:0-19894 GCA_964194855.1 uncultured Hyphomicrobium sp. | reverse complement strand
ATGGTCGCCTCCACGTCGTGCACGAGGGCGCTCAGCTCGAAGTCCTCGAGGAAGAGCTCCATCTTCCCCGCCTCGATCTTCGAGAGGTCCAGCACGTCGTTGATGAGGGAGAGCAGGTGCTTGCCCGCGGCGTTGATCTTGCCGAGGTCGGGAGCCATGTCGTGGAGCCCTTGTTCTTCCGCGTCCTCCTCGAGCATCTCGCTGTAGCCGATGATGGCGTTCAGCGGCGTGCGCAGCTCGTGGCTCATGTTGGCCAGGAAGGTGCTCTTGGTGGTGTTGGCCTGCTCCGCCACTTCCTTGGCCACGGTCAGCTCGGCGTCGCGGGACTGGATCTGAACGAGCATGTCGTTGAAGCCGTCGATCAGAAGACCCAGCTCGTCGTCCGCCTCCTTGATCGCCCGGAGCGAGTAGTCCTTCTCCCGCGACACCCGGGTTTCGATCTCTGCCAGGTGGAGGATCGGCCGCGAGACCACCTTCTGGAGCTGCGAGGCGAGGAGGAGCGCGACGACCAGGGAGCCCAGGGTGACCAGGGCCAGGATCACGACGTAGCGCTGCTGGCGAGCAGTGAGCTCGGCGAGGTCGGACTGGAGGAAAACGGTTCCCAGGCGGCGCCCCGCGTCGTCGTAGACCCCCTGGAAGACCTCGAGGCTCCCTCGGCGGAAGGTGTGCCCGTCGGGCCCGGGCTCGGAGGGGACATTCCTGCCCAGCAGGAGATTCTTGGCGTAGTACGTGACGACGGCCCCGCCGGCGTCGAAGAGGATGGCCACCTCGGTGCTCTTCCGCTCGCGCAGCGCGTCGAAAGTGAGGTTGACCATCTCCTCGGCCACGCGGATCCTGACCTCCGAGCTCCCTGTCTCGGGATCGAGGGCCGGTCGGACCAGACGCCCGAGGTTCGTCACATAGGCCTGGTTGCCGGTCACCATCTGTTGGCGGAAGGTGACGTAGTCGTAGGCCATGAATCCGGTGGAAGCGAGGACGACGGCCAGGCCGCTCGTGAGGAGAACGATGAGCGTGAGCTTCTGCCGGATGGGCAGGTTGCGCAGCTTTCGGGTGAGCGATGAGGGGACCATCGCCGGACCTTTTCGGCCCCCGCTTCGGGGCGGCCCTCCCGCGACGGGGCGGGATGGGACGGCTCGATTCACGCGCTCCAGGGATCGACCTCCCGGACTCTCGGCCCCGCTCGCGGAGCACTCCACCACGGTCTACCGGGGGCATTTTACAACCGAGCGTCGCGCCACGCGAGCGGCGCCGACCAGCCTTTCCGCCCTGTCGGTCTCGTCGGGCTCGCCAGGCCGGAATCGGGGTGCCCGGCTACCTCACCTCGGGCAGCCCCGCCGGATCTCCCAGGAGCAACGCCGGGTCGACCTTGGCCCTCCGCCAGCGGATGCCGAAGTGAAGGTGTGGGCCGGTGGCTCGGCCGGTGGCCCCGACCGCGCCGATGGGCTGGCCGCGGCTCACGGTCTGACCCTCCTCGACGCTCACCTGGCTCAGATGGAAGTACATCGAGATGAGACCGTCGCCGTGGTCCAGGAAGACGCTCCTGCCCGCGAAGAAGTGGTGGTCCGCCAGCGCCACCGTCCCGTCTGCGGCGGCGAGGACCGGCTCCCCCGCCCCGGCCGAGTAGTCGGCTCCGGAGTGGGGACTCTTCGGCTGGCCGTTGATGACGCGCCGGGAGCCGAAGCGACCGCCCTCTGGGAGGGGATCGAGCGGTGGGTGAAGCGGAAGCGTGAACTGGCGAGGTCCGCTTCTTCCCCAAAGCCGGCCAATGTCGGCGTTCTCGCGGCGCACCCGCGCCAGGTCCTCCGCGGAAAGGTCGACCTGGGACGGGGGCAGGGTCAGCGTCTGGACAGGGTACGGGTATGCACCTATGCGGATGGCCAGCGACTCACGGCGCCCGCCGCGGCTCCTCCCGAGGTCCACGACCCCCTCCTTGCGAAGGAGGTCGATCGGGTAGTAGCAGACGCCGTCGAGGGGCGCGAAGGTCGTCTTCCCCAGGGAACAGGACTGTGTGCCGGCCCCCGCCCAGCGGACGACGGTACCCGGGGGGACCTGTGCCACCGGCCCCTGCCCGAAGGCCCGAGCGGCAAAGGCCAGCACGAGGCACGAAAGGACCAGGCACCAACGGGCGCGCAGGTCGCGCCGGAGTCGCCTCACGAGGTCGGTGGCTGGCTCAGTCGCTTCACGTCGACCAGGAGGGCCAGGATGACCCAGAGCAGGAGCACGAGAGCCGCGCCCGCTCCCGCCTGCATTCCCAGGACCGGGACGCGCAGTGCCACGACCACTCCGAGCACGATGGCCGAGGCGAGGATGCCCCACCAGGCCGTCAGGTCCCCTCGCCGGTACGGTCCGAAGACCACGACGAGGAAGAGCGTCGACCAGGCCGCCGCCCAGCCCGCGGCAGTGCCACGGGCGCCGCGAAGGCCAAGCAGGAGATCGTTATTGTCCCCGGCGATCTCAGCGATCTCCACCCCGCCTATGGGGAAGGTGCCCCAATAGGCCAGCTGAGCCGATACGCACGACGCCAGCAGCGTCAGCAGTCCGACAATCGTGAGCAGCACCCAGCTCACCGTCCTCAGCTTCGACGACATCTCCACCTCCCGTTCCGCAGTCCGATTCGTTCACGTGTGGAAGGGCCGATCCTAACCCGAGCCGGCCCGGACCGCACAACGCGCGGGCTGCCCTCGAAACGCCGCTTCGAGGCTTGAGCGGACCGTGGGTGTCGGAGATCACCCCGACATTCAGCTTCGACGCCACAGCGCCTCCCCCATCCGGACGAGCGCGCCCGGCGAAACGTGGGCGGGCGCCAGTGCCGCATCGGCCACCAGGAGCACGACCGTCGAGCCGAGGTTGAAGACGCCCAGCTCGTCCCCGCGACGCACCGGGATGGGCTCGGGCGGGTCGGCTCGGAGCGCGGCGGCGCCGGCGTTCGTGCTGAGATCGGTGAAGCGGAGGGTGATCCGCCCGACGTTGGTGGCCCCGACGAGGACCACGGCGACCGGCCCGAGTCCCTCCGCCTCGAGGAAAACCACCACCCTCTCGTTTCGGGTGAACAGTCCCGGAACCGAGCGGACCGCAAGCGGGTTGACCGGGAAGAGGCGCCCGGGAATGTACCGCCACCCGACGATGTGCCCGTCGACGGGTGCGTGGACCCTGTGGTACATGCCGGGGCCCAGGTAGAGGGTGGCATGGAGACCGCGGGAGTAGAGCTCGGCCTCCTCTGGTGATCCCAGCAGGGCCTCGAGGGAGTAGCTCTCGCCCTTCACCTGCTCCAGGCGGCCGTCGACGGGAACGGCACCCCGGTCGCTCAGCCGCGAGTCGCTCGGCGAGACGACGACACCGGGGCCAGTGTCGATCGGCCGCGCCCCGTCCCGGAGCGCCCGGGTGAAGAAGGCGTTGAAGGTCCGGAAGGCTGCGATGGGCTCGGCGGCTTCCGAGAGGTCCGCTCCGTAGACCCGGGACCAGGCCCGGATGAGAGGCACCAGGACCGGGGCGGGGAGCCGCAGGTCGGCCAGCCACCCTGTGAGGCGGCTGAGCCGGGGCGGGGACACGGCGGTGGCAAACACTCGCTCCGCGGCACGTCGAAAGGCTTGCATGAGAGGCGATTCTAACCGGCGGCAGGCCCGTGGTCCCCGCTCGTCCACCGGGCGTGCGATGCTAAGATTCGGCGTTTTGCGGGGAAAGAGAGGGTTCTTGCCAAAGGCGTCCCGAGCGAAGAAGCCTGCGACGAGGGCGAAGGCGAAGGCCGGATCCCGGAAGAAGAAGGCAGGCCCGGCGAAGGCGGTGGCCCGGTCGAAGAAGAGCCCGCCGAAGAGAGGCGGGGCCAGGGCCGGCCACAAGGTCGCCCGGCCTCAGATGGAGCTCTTCGCGGAGCCTGCCGACACCGGAAACGGAAAGCCGCCGACGCCCGCCCCCGAGGCACCCGAGCCCCCTGCTCGAGCCGCGAAATCCGGCGCCAGGCGCGCCACCGCTCAGTCCCTCGCACAGAAGCAGCGCGAGATCTCGGTCTCCGAGTTCTTCGTCAAGAACCGCCACCTCCTCGGGTTCGACAACCCCAGAAAGGCGCTCCTGACGGCCGTGCGCGAGTGCGTCGACAACTCGCTCGACGCCTGCGGCGAAGCAGGGCTCCTGCCGGTGCTCCGCATCCACGTGGACCAGCTCGCGGAGGACCGCTACCGCGTCTCGGTGGAGGACAACGGTCCGGGCATCGTGCGGAAGCAGATCCCCCGGGTTTTCGGAAAGCTCCTCTACGGGAGCAAGTTCCACACGCTCAAGCAGCAGCGGGGCCAGCAGGGTATCGGCGTCTCGGCGGCAGGAATGTACGGCCAGCTCACTACCGGCAAGCCCGTACGAATCGTCAGCCGGACCTCGAAGAAGCAGCCGGCTCACCTCTTCGAGGTCACCGTCGATACCAAGCGAAACGAGCCCCTGGTCCTCAAGGAGGAGGTCACCAAGTGGGACGGCAGCCACGGCACCAGAGTCGAGATCGAGCTGGAGGCGACCTACAAGAAGGGCCGCCGCTCGGTGGACGACTACGTGGAGCAGACCGCTCTCGCCAACCCCCACACGGAGATCTTCTACACGCCCCCGAAGCAGGAGACGATCCACTACCCACGGGCCGTGAATGTCGTGCCCGAGGAGCCGAGAGAAATCCGGCCCCACCCCCACGGTGTCGAGCTGGGGCGACTCATGCGGATGCTCCAGGACACTCCGGCGCGCAACCTCTCCTCGGCGCTCAAGGGCGACTTCTCTCGTGTGACGGACAAGGTCGTGGCGTCGCTGTGCGCAGTGGCGAAGCTGCGCACCAACGCCCGGCCCCGCAACCTCTCCCACACGGAGGTGGAGCGGCTGCACCGGGCGTTCCCCCAGGTCAGGATCATGTCGCCGCCGACGAACTGCCTCTCCCCCATCGGAGAGGAGGCGGTCGTCGCGGGCCTCGAGAAGCGGATCGAGGCCGACTACTACGAGTCGGTCACGCGGCCACCGGCGGTCTACCGGGGCAACCCGTTCCAGATCGAGGTCGGGCTCGCCTACGGCGGCAAGCTGGCCGGCGACGAGCTAGTCGAAATGTATCGCCTGGCCAACCGCGTTCCGCTGCAGTACCAGGCTTCCGCCTGTGCGATCACGAAGTCGGTCCTGACGGTGGACTGGCGTTCGTACGGCCTGTCCATGTCGAAGGGAGCGCTCCCCTCCGGGCCGATGCTGTTGATGGTTCACATCGCCTCGGTGTGGGTTCCGTTCACGTCGGAATCCAAGGAAGCCATCGCCCACTACCCGGAGATCGTCAAGGAGCTTCGGCTGGCCCTGATGCTCGCGGGACGCAAGCTGGCCAAACACATCCGTCAGCGCCGCCGCATCGAGGCGGAGGCCAAGAAGAAGTCCTACATCGACAAGTTCATCCCCCACATCGGAATCGCCCTCAAGGAGATCCTGGGATTCTCGGACAAGGAGGAGAAGCGGGTCGTCGAGAGGTTGCGGAAGACGCTCGAGCGCAGCCGGGAGCACATGACATGAGAGCCGGGATTGATCCGGATGACGCCGAATGACAAAAGCGCGGCCGGCCGGTTTGTTGCCAATGGGCAGCATTTCTTCAGCCATTTGGAGACAGTTTTCCGTATGTTTGAATCAGGTGCTGCACGAAGTGCCCTGATTCGTGGCTTTTTTTGTGATCTGCCCCACTGAATGAGCGGCATATTTTTTGCACAATGGAGGATGAGGAGGTCGAGAGAAGAACATGACCGTGCGTGCCGCGAACGTGTACGTCGGAATGGCCCTTCTGGGAGGACTGGTCGGTGCGGCCGTGGGGTTGCTGGTCGCCCCTGCGCCGGGGACCGAAACCCGGCGGCGAGTCGTCGGCCGTTCCAGCGAGGACCGAGAGGTGGTGCTGCGCCGAGCCGAGATGGCGGCAGAGTTCCTCGCCGACGAGCTGGATCTCCCCGCGAGCGCCTAGAGCTCGCCCGCGCCGGCCCTCCCGGGCCGTGCGTGGTAAACTCCTCCGTTCCCACCCACGGGGGTTTCTCCTAGTTGCCCAAAGCCAAAACCGCGTCGGACCCGGTCGTCGGGCGGATCGTCGATTCCAGCAGCCAGATTCACTCCCGCATCGTCAGTGGTCGAAAACCGTCCATGAAATTTCCACTTCGCAGCTTGTCGAATGTCCGCTACACCCCTCGCAAGGGGCACTTCGAGATGGTGGGCAAGACGAAGGAGCGAACGCTCACCGTCTCCACCGTGAAGACGTTCGCACAGACCTTGCGGATGATCGCCCTGTCGAAGCAGCTGATCGAGACCAACGACTTCGCCACGAAGCGCGACGCGTACTACCAGACCAAGAACTGGGACGATGCCCGCTGCGACGAGCAGGTCGAGTCCGACACCCTCATGGACGACGTGGAAGCCTACTACGGCCTCAACAAGGAACAGCTCGGCTTCAGACCCGACGAGCACGGCGGGCTGGTGGCGGGCGGGCTGGTGGTGCTGGACCGGGAGCAAGGGACGACCGGCCCGAGGATCGAGGTCGACTGCACCAAGTTCGGATCCGGTGCCTACGGAATCCCGGCCGCCGTCGAGCATCTCGGATTCCGCACCGGGGCGAAGTTCATCCTGGCCATCGAGACCGGGGGGATGTTCGAGCGGCTCAACTATCACAGGTTCTGGCAGAAAACCGACTGCATCCTCGTTTCCATGGCCGGCGTCCCCACTCGCGCCGTGCGCCGATTCATCCGGCGGCTCTCGGACGAGAAGAAGATCCCGGTCTACGTCTTCGTGGACTGCGACCCCTACGGTATCGGGAACATCTACCGGACGTTGAAGGTGGGCTCGGGGAACAACGCTCACCTCAACTCGTTCTTCTGCGTGCCGAAGGCTCACTTCCTGGGAGTGACTCCCCAGGACATCGTCGACTACAAGCTGCCGACCCACCCGCTGAAGGACGTCGACATCAAGCGAGCCAAGGACGCGCTCAAGAACGATCCGTTCTTCAAGCACTACCCGCAATGGGCGAAGGCCCTTCAGCAGCTTCTCAAGATGAACGTGCGCGCCGAGCAGCAGGCGTTTGCGAAGTTCGACCTCAACTTCGTCATCGACCGGTACCTGCCGGAGAAGCTGAAGCACCCTGAGAAGTTCCTTCCCTGAGGATCAATAGAGGCCCATATGTCCCCCAAGAAGAGCAAGGCAAAGCCCGGCAAGTCCAGGGCCACGGCGAAGAAGAAGGCGGCGAAGAAGGTGAAGCCGAGGAAGGCGCAGGCCGCCCGGAAGAGTGCTTCCCGCGCCCGGCCAAAGACCGCGTCCAAGCCCCGGAAGAGAAAGCCCGCGGCGAAGAAGGCGACGAAGAAGGCGACGAAGAAGTCCGCGAGCAAGCCCGCAAGCAAGCCCGCGAAGAAGCCCGCTGCGAAGAAGGCGACGCCGAAGAAGGCCGCGGCAAAGAAGAAGGCGACGGCCAGGGCACCGACCACACCGATCGTCGTGAAGCCGGCGCCCGCCCCTTCCGAGAAGACGAAGCCGAAGAAGGCCAGGCGCTCCAGACGGTCGTCGCGGCGAGCCGCGCTCATCCGTCGCGGCCCGGACGGTGAGATCCTCGCACCCGGCGAGCTTCTGCTCCCGGGCGGCCCGAAAGGACCAGAGGAGATCGCCTACCTGTTCCGAGGTTGCATGGCCGCCGAGCACCCGGTGGCCGAGGAAGCGGTCACCGAGGTCATCACCAAGCGCGGCGTCCCCGAGGGCCCGGGGGAGCGGGAGGCACTCGAGCAGGAGATCGGGCAGGCACGGGACCGCTTCGGAGGAGGAGTCGTCGAGCCTGCCATTCCCCTGCGCACCAACCTCAAGCGCACGTTCCAGGGCGTCCTGGACAGGGCCCGGCAACGACGGCGCGAGATCGGAGCATTTCTGAGAGGCCTCGACATGGGGCACACCGAGACCTCGCATATGGACGCGCACGGAGAGGCCAGCCTGCAGAGCCTGATGGAGTGGGCGGCCCGTCTCGAGAACCTCGTCGAGAACCTGGCGGAGAAACCGGGGGCGAACCAGGGGCACTACACGCAGTTCCATCGCGTGCTCGATCAGCTGGAGAGCACCACCGAAGCCCTGGTCATCGACGTCGAGCAGACCTTGCGTCGGCTTCGCGACCGACTCCGGCGCTGAGTGTGGACCCCTCCAAGTCCACCCAGGGCGTAGGAGACGCGAGCGGCAGCGCCGCGAGCGGCACCGGCTACCAGTACGCCCTCGTCGTTGGAAACGACGCTCCCGACCGGGCCTGGGTCGAGGGCATCCTCATGCGCGGCGGGCTCGAGGTGGCGGCCTGCACCGAAGCCGAGCTCCTGGGCATGGCCGACGTGGTGCCCCCGCAGATCGTCATCCTGGACGATTCCTCGGCGCGGGAGGAGCGGATGGCCACCTTCGCCAACCTGCGAGCGCACCCTCCGCTGGCCGGGATCCCCATCGTGGTGCTCGCCTACGATGCCGACATCGACAGCTTCTCCGCCGCCATCACCCGGGGGGCGGCCGCCTATCTGGTCAAGCCGGTGGCGGCCGAGGAGGTCGTGGCGGTCTCCCACAAGATCTCGGGCTGGCTGAGCTCGGCCGACCGGACCGAGAAGCGACGTCGCCTGCGGCGACCTCTGCTCCTGCGAGTGGACGTGGAGGTGAAGGCGCGCAAGCTGACCCTGGTGGGCCAGATCGTCGACGTGAGCGGCACCGGCTGCCGCATCGAGCTCGACCAGGCGCTCGACAAGGGCGAAGCGGTGCGGATCACGCTCTACGGGCTCGAGGGGTCGACGAACCTCACCCTCGGCGGAGAGGTGCGATGGCATCGCGTGGCCCCGGACGGCACCCACGCGATCGGGGCCAAGTTCACGGGAACCGCCGCGATCCTGGCGGGACGGATGCTCGGCACGGTCCCCGGCCCCTGAGCAGGCCGCATTACGCTCGCGGAGCGCTTCCACCGCGTTCTGCTAGACGAAGATCCTGAAGACCTCGTTCGAGAGGAGCATCCCCCGGTCGCTCAGCCGGAGCCGCCCCCCAACCGTTTCCACGAGACCCGCGCGAACGACCTCCGCGAGGGCGGCGGCCCACTCGAGGGACGGATCGATCCCGTGCCGCTCCCGGAAGGTCTCGATGTCGACTCCCTCGACGCGGCGAAGTCCGGTGAAGAGCGCCTCCTGCGCCTGCTCCAGACGCGTCAGGGCTCTCTCGCCGCAACGCGGCCCGTGGCCCTCCTCCACCGATCGGCAGTACGTCGCGAAGCGGTCTAGGTTCCACCACCGTCGCCCGTGGCGAAAGCTGTGAGCCGACATCCCGAATCCGAGGAAGGGCGCCTCGTCCCAGTACTTGCGGTTGTGGCGGGACGCAAAGCCCGTCCGCGCGAAGTTCGATATCTCGTAGCGGCGGAGCCCCGAGCTTCCCAGCCGGTCGACGGTCTCGAGATAGAGGTCCGCGACACGGTCGTCGTCCGGCAGGACGAGCCGACCGTGCCGGCGTCGGTGAGCGAGCACCGTTCGTCCCTCGATCTCGAGGACGTAGAGGCTCACGTGTTCCGGCTCGAGAGCGAGAGCGGCATCCAGCGTCCGTCCCCAGCGCTCGCGCGTCTCGCCGGTCCAACCCAGCACGAGATCGATCGACACGTTCTCGAATCCCGCCTCCCGAGCGAGCTCGACGGCGCGGATGGAGTCGGTCGCCGAGTGCAGCCGGCCCATCTCCCGGAGCACTCCGTCGTCGAAGCTCTGGACACCGAGGCTCAGCCGGGTGGCGCCGGCAGCCACGAGAGCCCTGTAGCCCTCCCGGCCGAGATCACGCGGGTTGGCCTCCACCGTCACCTCCGCGTCATCGGGCAGGCGGAACCGTGTCTTCGCCTCCTGGACGAGACGTCCGAGCCGCTCGGCCGTCATGAGGCTGGGCGTGCCGCCGCCGAAATACAGTGTGTCGGCCACACCGCCCTCGGCCTGCGCCATCTCGGTCAGCACCGCGCTCAGGTAGCGATCCTGCCGTTCGGTGTCCGGCCGGCGCGGGTCGATCGCAAAGTGGCAGTAGGTGCACTTCGCCTCGCAAAAGGGGATGTGGACGTAGAGGCCGAGGGGACCCTGTGGGGTCAAGGCCGGCGCAGGGCGACCTGATTTGCCTGCTGGCTCGCGTCGCGGTGGTCGGCACCCTGCATGCGCACCACCAGGCACATCTCCATGAGCCGGGAGCGCAGACGCTGGCCGATCCGCTCCACCAGGAACTCCTTCCGCCGCAGGCGGTCGGCCGCCAGCGCCGCCTCGCGCGTGACGTCCTGGTAGTTCGTGGTGATCACCGTCGTGCGCCGGGCCATGTAGCGGCTGTTCAGGATGTAGAAGAGCGTGTCGTTCATCCAGTCCGTCATCTTCCAGGCGCCCAGGTCGTCGAGCACGAGGATGTCCTTCTCCACCACCGGCTGGAGAACCTGCAGCTCCGTCGTCTTCGTCTCGGGGTCGTACGAGGACTTGATCTCCCGGATGAGCTCGTGAAAGTCCCAATACCGCCCCCGCGCCCCCTTGTTGGTCACCAGCTCTCGCAGGATTGCCACCGCCAGGTGGGTCTTGCCCACGCCGTTGTCGCCGGAGAAGAGCAGCCCGAGACCCTCGTCTTCGCTGAGGTGGGGATAACCGTCGCAGAAGGCCACCGCCTTCTCCAGGGCCGCGCGCAGGGGTGGGCTGCCGGGCGTGAAGGTCTCGAGGGTGCAATGTTCGTATCGGCGTGGGATGCGGCACGCCTCGAGCGCCGCCTCCGGGCCACCGCCGACCCCGTCCCGACGACGGCAGGTGCACGGTTGGGCAAACTCACGCCCCTTGCGCTCGACTATGGTGAAACCGGTCCCACCGCACTTCTCGCAGTTGGTCACTCGTCCATCCTCGCCTAGTTCAGATATCCCCTGAGGCCCTGTGCTTCGCGGCTGCGGCGGAGTTTCTCCTTGGCCCGGCTCTCGATCTGGCGGATCCGCTCACGACTGAGGGCCATCGCCTCGCCGATCTCCTGCAGCGTCCGTGGGTCTTCGCCGTCGAGGCCGAAGCGCATCCGGATCACCTCGCGCTCCTTCTCGTCGAGCTCGCCCACCATCGAATTGATCATCTGCTCGAACGAATCGCGGATCATCTCCCTCTCGACCGAGGGGATGATCTCCTGCTCGAGGGTGTCGCCGAGCTCGAGACCCCCGTCGTCCCCTACCGCGGCCGAGAGCGACACGTCATCACCGCTGGCCATGAGCAGTGCCTCGATTTGCGCCGGTGTGCGATCGGTCCGCTCAGCGAGCTCGTCACGTGTCGGCGTGCGCTCGAGCTCGAGCCTGAGCTTCTCGCGCTGGGACTTGAGCTTCGAGACCTGGCCCGAGAGCTTCTGGGGCAGGCGGAAGACCCGCGCGTGCTCGGAGAGTGTGTGGAGGATCGCCTGACGCACCCACCAGACCGCGTACGAGATGAACTTGACGTTGCGGCCCGGATCGAAGCGCTTCGCCGCCTCCATGAGCCCGAGGTTTCCCTCGTGGATGAGGTCCATGTAGGCGAGGCCCAGGCCCCGATAGCGCTTCGCGTAGTGCACGACGAATCGCAGGTTCGCCTCCACCATCTGCTGGAGGGCGGCCTGATCGCCTTCCTGAATCCGCGCTCCCAGCTCCTTTTCCCCTTCCGGCGTCAGCTGATCGAACTTCGCGATCTCGCGAATGTAGGAGTTGAGACTGTCCCCGGAGGCCGTCCGTTCGCCGGAGCGCTCGGCGGCCTTTGCTTTCGAGATCGTGGGGCGATTCTTCGGGCGCGGGGGCATGGAGCCTCGGGAGCGAGAAGGGACCCGATTATAGTCCGCTCTCCGGTGGCGGCTCCTGGTCGACCTGTCGGGCGAGCCCGCTGGGAGGGAGACTGACCAGTGCCTGTTGCAGGCGCTCCTGCCAGCCCTCCTCGGCGGCTCGAGCCAGCTCTTCGCGGACCCAGGACACGAACTCGCTCACCTCCTGCTGCATCTGCTCCATCTTGTTTCGCATGTTCAGGACGATCTCGACGCCGGCAAGGTTGACCCCGAGCTCGCGGGTGAGGTTGAGGATGACCTCCAGCTGTCGAAGGTCTTCCTCGGAGTACAGGCGTGTGTTGCCCTCGGTCCGGGACGGCCTCAGGAGCCCCTCTCGCTCGTACAGCCTCAAGGTCTGCGGGTGGATCCCGTAGGACTTGGCCACCACGCTGATCATGTACTGGCGGCCTGGGCCGGACGAAGCGCCTTCGCCCCGGGCCTCGGTCGCTCGTCGTCCGCGCGCCATGGTCTAGCTCCTCGAGTCCTGTGCGCCCTCTGGCTCGTCTTCGCCGACCGGCGATGACGGCACCTCCTCCGCGAGCTCACGCAGCAGCTCCCGACCCCGGTCCCCGGTCACCGCCGGGATGACGATCTCGACCTCGATCCAGAGATCTCCCCGCTCCTTCGTGCCGAGACGGGGCACTCCGCGCTTGAGAAGACGAAAGCGCTGCCCGTTCTGCGTCCCCGCCGGAACCTCGATGACGACCGGCCCGGTCGGGGTCGGCACCTCCACGTGCCCGCCCCCGGCCGCGTCGATCATTCCGATCAGGACCGTGCGGCACAGGTCGTCTCCCTCCCGGTGGTAGTCGGCATGGGGCTCCACCTCCACCGTGAGGACGAAGTCGCCGGGAGGGCCGCCCCGCCGGCCCACATTGCCGGCACCCGGCAACCGCACCCGGCTTCCGTCTCCCACGCCCGGCGGGATCTGGATCTCGATCCACTCGCTGGCGAAGGCACGGCCTTCACCCTCGCAACGCGAGCACGCGCGGCGCGAAAGCGCCCCACGCCCGGCGCAATCGGTGCAGGGGCGGGAGAAGATCATGTGCCCCCGGCTGCCCCGGACCTGCCCGCTCCCGTGGCACCGCGAGCAGGCGACGGGGCCGAATGCCACGTCCCCGGAGCCGCGGCACGCGGGGCAACGCTCGTTCCGCACCAGGTGGAGCCGCCGGAGGGTTCCGGCCATCGACTCCTCGAAGCTCACGCGAGTCGCCTGCTCGAGGTCCTCGCCACCGAGCGCCTCGGGCGGATCCTCCGGAGGCCGCAGGGCCGCATCGAAGATCTCGCGGAACGAGACCTTCTCGACGCGCACACCCGCCGAGAAATCAAAGCCCTCGAAGCCCCCCTCGGGGGTGGGCTCGACCTTCGTCGGCTCTCGCTCTCCTCGATCGTATGCGGCGCGCCTCTTCGGGTCCGACAGGCGCTCCCAGGCGTACACGACCTCGCGGTAGCGCTCGGCGGCCACGGGGTCGCCGGGGTTGAGCGCCGGGTGCAGCGCGCGCGACTTGCGCTGCCAGCCGCGACGAATCTCCGCCGCACTGGCCGCCCTCCTGACCCCGAGCGCCTCGTAGAGGTCCACCACGGTCTCCTAGTCCTTGTCCACCACTTCGGCATCCACGACGTCGCCCTCTTTGTCGTTGCCGCCGGCGGGGGGCGCCTCACCATCCGTGGGGGGCTTCTCCGCGGAGGCCTGCTTGTAGAGCATCTCCGCCAGGGCGTGGGAGGCCTTCGTGAGGCCCTGGGTCGCCTCCTCGATCTCGGCGACGGTGCCGTCCTTCACGGCCTTGCGGACCTCTTCGAGGGCCTTGTCGACGGCCTCCACGTCCGAGGCCGGGAGCTTCTCGCGGTTCTCCTCGAGAGTCTTCTCGGTGGTGTAGATCAGGGTGTCGGCGGCGTTTCGGACCTCGGTCTCCTCGCGCTTCTTCTTGTCGTCGTCGGCGTGATCCTTGGCGTCGTCGACCATCTTCTCGACCTCCTCCCTGGCGAGGCCGGAGGACGCGGTGATGGTGATGGCCTGCGACTTCCCGGTCGCCTTGTCCTTGGCCGACACGTTGACGATTCCGTTGGCGTCGATGTCGAAGGTCACCTCGATCTGGGGCACTCCGCGGGGAGCAGGTGGGATCCCCACGAGCTGGAACTGACCGAGGGTGCGGTTGTCGGCGGCCATGGGCCTTTCGCCCTGAAGCACGTGGATCTCGACCTGGGTCTGGCTGTCCGCGGCGGTCGAGAAGACCTCGCTCTTCTTGGTGGGGATCGTGGTGTTCCTCTCGATCTGGGTGGTCATGACCCTTCCGAGAGTCTCGATTCCGAGAGAGAGGGGGGTCACGTCGAGCAGGAGAAGATCCTTCACCTCGCCGGAGAGGACACCCGCCTGGAGGGCGGCGCCGATGGCCACCACCTCGTCGGGGTTCACCCCTTTGTGGGGCTCCTTGCCGAAGAACTCCTTCACGAGCTGCTGCACCCTGGGAACACGCGTCGAGCCACCGACGAGGACGAGCTCGTCCACGGCCCCGGGCTCGATCCCGGCGTCTTTCAGCGCCTGGGCCAGGGGGCCCATGGTCCGCTGCAGCAGGTCCTCTATGAGCTGCTCGAGCTTCGCCCGGGTCAGCTTGAGCGAGAGGTGCTTGGGTCCCGAGGCGTCCGCGGTCACGAAGGGGAGATTGATCTCCGTCTCGAGAGTCGTCGAAAGCTCGCACTTGGCCTTCTCCGCCGCCTCCTTCAGCCGCTGAAGCGCCATCTTGTCTTTCGAAAGGTCGATCCCCTGGTCCTTCTTGAACTCCGCCACGATCCAGTCGATCACTCGCTGGTCCAGGTTGTCGCCCCCGAGGTGGGTGTCGCCGTTGGTGGCCTTGACCTCGACGACGCCTTCGCCGACCTCGAGGATGGAGATGTCGAAGGTGCCGCCGCCGAAGTCGTAGACCGCGATCGTTTCGTCCTTCTTCTTGTCCAGGCCGTAGGCCAGTGCCGCGGCGGTGGGCTCGTTGACGATCCGGAGCACCTCGAGACCCGCGATCTCCCCGGCGTCCTTGGTCGCCTGCCGCTGGGAGTCGTTGAAGTACGCCGGGACCGTGATGACCGCTTTCGTCACCCCACCGCCGAGGTGCTGCTCGGCGGCGTCTTTCATCTTCTGCAGGATCATGGCCGAGATCTCGGGAGGCGAGTATTCCTTGCCTTCGACCGAGACGCGGGCATCGCCGTTCCTGGCCTCGACGACCTGGAACGGAACCATCTTCTGTTCTTCGCTGACCTCGGAAAACTTGCGGCCCATGAAGCGCTTGATCGAGAAGATGGTGTTCTCGGGGTTGGTCACCGCCTGGCGCTTGGCGACCTGGCCCACGAGCCGCTCGCCCTCCTTGCTGAAGGCGACGACGGAGGGGGTCGTGCGACCGCCCTCGGGGTTGGTGATGACGAAGGGGCTGTCCCCTTCTATGACCGCGACGACGGAATTGGTGGTCCCGAGGTCGATTCCGATGATCTTGCTCACGCCGTATCTCCCTATCTGTTGGCCTCAACTCACCCTATGGCTTGAGCGTAGGCCTGTCAAGTC
Source organism: uncultured Hyphomicrobium sp. (assembly GCA_964194855.1). Lineage (GTDB taxonomy): Bacteria > Acidobacteriota > Vicinamibacteria > Fen-336 > Fen-336 > JAJDNS01. Next base: position 4,572 of record CAXMOH010000379.1, on the reverse strand, counting down.
TTGGTCAAATATCGTTACAACTATATACGGTTCAAAGGCTTATGCGCCAATTGAATCTTGAGTCCCACGGAAGCGTCTGGCGCGTGGCGGTAAAGGGCCGCGCTCCCGCGCTCGTCGTCTCGCTTGCCGGGTGAGGCTACCGAACGTCGAAGCGGAAGACGGTGGTCTGGGTGTACTCGGCCCCGGGGGTGAGCCTCACGCTGGGGAACTCCGGACGGTTCGGGGAATCCGGGTAGTGTTGCGTCTCGAGGCAGAAGCCGCTCCGCTTCCCGTACGCCCGGCCCGACTTGCCGAAGATGCTCGCGTCGAGGAAGTTCCCCGTGTAGAGCTGCACCCCGGGCTCGGTCGTCAGCACCTCGAGCACCCGGCCGCTCACGGGCTCGTAGACCCGGGCGGCCAGGCGCAGCGCACCGGGCTCGCCTCTCAAAACGAAGTTGTTGTCGTACCCTCCGCCCGCCTGGAGCTGAGGATCGGGGGCGTCGATGCGCGCGCCGATCGCGGTGGGCCGTCGGAAATCCAGCGGCGTCCCCTCGACAAGGCGAATCTCGCCCGTCGGAATGAGGGTCTCGTCCACCACGGTGAAGGCGTCCGCCTCGATCTGGAGCTGGTGGTCGAGGACGTCGCCCGAGCCCTCCCCCGCCAGGTTGAAATAGGCGTGATTCGTGAGGTTGAGGACCGTCTCGGCGTCGGTCGCGGCCGTGTAGTCCAACCTCAGTCCGCCGTCCCCAGTGAGTGAGTAGACGACACGGACTTTCAGCGTGCCGGGGTAGCCCTCTTCTCCGTCGGGGCTCACATACGTGAGCTCCACGCCGTCGCCCTCCGGCCCCGAGACGACGCGGGGGCTCCATACTTTCTTGCTGAAGCCCTCGATTCCCCCGTGCAAGTGGTTCGGCCCGTTGTTTCGCGCCAGCGTGTATCGCGTCCCGCCGAGGGTGAACTCGCCTCGCGCGATGCGGTTGGCGTATCGGCCCACGATGGGCCCCAGAGACGCCTCGTCGCCCAGGTAGCCAGCGAGATCCGAGTATCCGAGCACCACGTCCGCCGCTTCGCCCTCCCGGTCCGGAGCGAGGATCGACACGATGTAGGCGCCGTAGCTGGAGATCGCCACCGTCAGCGCCCCCTCGCGGCTCAGGGTGAACAGCTCGACGTCCTGACCCGCGGGGGTCGTCCCCCAGGGCCGTCTCTCGACGTGGGTTCGGGTGGCGGCAGCGGCGCTCATTGCGACTCCCAGGAAGAAGACCAGGACGCCCGAACGGGCGACGTACGACAGGCAGGCGGCATCGGGGCGTCCTCCGAGCCGGGAGTTTAGCAGGGGAGGCGAGCGAAGGTGAGAAGATGGGCCCGTGGGCTCGGGTCCCGTCGTCACGTTCGAGATGAGGGATGGAGCGGTCGTGCGCCTCGCGGGAGACGAGAGCCTCGCGGCCGCGTCCGGCCGACTGCCCCCCGGGGCGTACACCACCTTCCGGACGTATGGCGGGGATCGGGTCCTCCGTTTTCCAGATCACCTGCGGCGCCTGGAGAGCTCGGTGACGCTGCAGGGGACGCCGGCTCCCATCGACGCGGTGGCCACGGGGCGGCTCGTTGCGGCGGCGCTGGCCGCGACCGGGCACCCCGAGTCGCGGGTGCGCCTGACCGTCGCGCCACCACGGGTGTTCGCGTCGGTCGAGCCCTTCGTCCCGCTCCCGCACTCGCTGTATCGGGAGGGGGTGTCGTGTGTGACGCTGCCACTCCAGAGAGAGCGGCCCCGGGTGAAAGACACGCGTTTCATCCCCACCGCCCAGAAGGCCTACGGCGAGTTGCCGCCCGGCGTCGAGGAGGGACTCCTTCTCGCCTCGGACGGAACGATCCTCGAGGGACTCACCAGCAACTTCTTCGCTGTGCTCGACGGCACCCTCCACACGGAGGAGGAGCGGGTGCTCGAGGGCATCACGCGGTCGCTGGTCGTCGAGGTGGCCGAGGCCGCGCTTCCGGTCGCTCGGCGGGCCGTGCGGCGTGACGAGCTTCCGCGCGTCAGCGAGTCGTTCCTCTCGAGCGCCTCCCGCGAGGTGCTGCCGGTCGTCCGCATCGACGGTCGGGAGATCGGCGACGGTCGCGTCGGCCCTCAAACCCTGGAGATCATGAGAGGCTTCGCGGAGGCCGTGCGCCGGGAAACGGAGCGTGTTACAAGCGGGGCAGGGTCAGCCCGCCGTCGACCGTGAGGACCGTTCCGGTGGCGTAGGGGACTTCGCCCGTCGCCAGGGCGACGACGGCGCGTCCCACGTCTTCCGGGGTCCCCCATCGGCGCTCCGGCACGAGACCGTCGCGGATGAGGGGGTCGTACGTCTCGGCGATGCCGGCGGTCATGTCCGTGCGGATCATGCCGGGACGCACTTCATAGACCGGGATGCCTTCCCCCGCCAGGCGCGTCGCCCAGAGGCGGCTGGCCATGGCGAGACCGGCCTTGCTCACGCAGTACTCTCCCCGGTTCGTGGAGACGACGGTGGCCGAGATCGAGGTCACGTTCACGACGCACCCAGCCCAGCTCTCGTCGGCCTGCTTCTGCTCGATCATCCATCGCGCCACGGCCTGGGTCAGGAAGTACGGCCCCTTGAGGTTGATCCCCATCACCCGGTCGTAGCTGGCTTCCCCTGCCTCGAGCAGGTCCGCCCGAACGGCGGGGGCCACGCCGGCGTTGTTGACAAGGACGTGCAGGCGACCGGGCCTGTGGCGAAGGGACTGGACGAGGCGATCCCTCGACATCCCATCGGCCACGTCGCCCGGGACGTACCGGACCTCGCCACCGAGAGCCCGCAGCCCCTCCACGACGCCCTGAACCTCCGACTCCCGGCGCACGCCGTTCAACGCCAGGTCGAATCCCTTGTCGGCCAGCGCCCGGGCGATGCCGAGACCGATACCCCGCGTCCCCCCCGTGACGAGGGCCACCCGGTTCATGACCCGTCCGGCCCGAAGTATGTGTAGTACCTCTCGCCCCGGGCCAGTCGCTGGACGAGCAGCGCCAGCTCTCGCAGGTGATAGTCGCCCCACTGGCAGGCCTCGCCACACGGGCCGCGGCGCCCGGGGGGAACGAAGTCCCAGCCGTTCGGGCGATGGTAGACCGCGTGCAGCAACAGCCCGTGGTGCCCGAGGTCTTCACTCAGGTACGGGGCCCCCAGGAGCGTCCGCGCCACCGTCAGTCCGGCCTGGACCAGGTCGTGTCCTTCGGCGCCGCTCCCGCTGGTCTCCAGCCACCGCCCGAGGCGAAGCAGCCCCTGCGCGGCAATCGCCGCAGCCGAGCTGTCGACCGGCTCGGGCGCATCCCAGGGGTCGACGGGACGCTCCCCGTGCCCCGGAGGGAGCCCCGGCGCGCCGGTGTCCCACCAGGGGACCCCTTCGGGTGGCGTCGTCTTCACGTAGCTCTCGGCGCTCGCCCGGGCCGCCTCGAGGATGAACCCTTCGATCTCCCCTCGTCCTCCCAGGGGCTCGAGCTCGGCATCGGGCACCGTTTCCAGGAACTCCAGCTCCTCCGCGAAACCGAGGATGGCCCAGGCCTGTCCCCGCGTCCAGGTCGTGAAGGGCGAGTAGCCCTGCTGTGTGGACGGGCACCTGTAGCTCCCGTTCACCGCGTCGAAGAGACTCTCGTGGGCCACCCGGCCGCGCACGTCCCAGAGGTCTCGCCCCGAGCCGTAGTACACCGAGAAACGGGCGGTGGCTCGAGCATGCTGCACGAGGCGCTCGAGAAGCGACACGGGTTGGTCGCCCTCCTCGAGAAGGACGTGGCCGAGCCGATGGGCCAGCCCCAGCACCCGCAGCGAGCGAACCGTGTCGACGAAGAGGGAGTGGGGACCGTTGAAGGAGTGGATGAAGCCACCCCCGTCCGCGATGCGCGTCCAGCGCCGGGCCTGCACCGCTCCGCTGGCCATGAGGGCGAGCTCGCACAGCTCCCGCTCGCGTCCCTCTGGCTCGTATCGCTCCTCGAGCGCCAGGCGCCGCAGCGCTCCCCACGTGCTCACGTTGTTGAAGCCGTGGTCGTGGACGCCCATGTGGGTGACGTGGGAGGCCATGCGGGAGAACGTCCGGTCGCGGCCGAGATCGAGAAAACGCCGCTCGTCCGTGCCGTCGAACTGGAGGAGCGCCGATCCGAACTGGAATCCCTGGGTCCAGTCGGTCCAGCCCCGGGCGGTGTAGCGGCCCTTCTCCGTGAACACCGGCGAGCCGTCGGCCGGGTCCCAGCTGGCTTCGAGGGCAAGGATCTTCTCTGCCGAGACGCCCCACATCCGCGCGATGGCGGGCTCGAGGTCTCCGGGACGAAGCGCGTCGTCGGATCGGATCATTGCCGGCTCACGCCTCGAGGGCCCGGCGCTGCGCCGCCAGGACCCGTTCGATTCTCTCGTTCGTCTCGGCGCTCGGCACCCGTCGCGCCGGGTCGGCATCGTACCAGGCGACGGAGCGGGCCACGCCCTCCCCGAAGCCGATCTGCGGGCGGAACTCCGGGACCAGCCCCCTGATCTTCGAGTTGTCGAACATCACGCTGTGGGCTTTGTCGCCGAGGAGGCTGCCGCCCCGCTCCGGAAACATCGCGGCCACCAGGTCGCT
>CAXMOH010000378.1:0-5495 GCA_964194855.1 uncultured Hyphomicrobium sp. | reverse complement strand
CCTCCGCGATCTGGGCGGTCACCGCGGCATGTGTCGCCGGGGACGACCCCGAAAAGATGGCGAAGCTGCCCGACACCACCGGCATGAAGAACGAGGCGATCGTCTCGAAAGGCCACCGCCTCGAGTACTTCGACTCAGCTTGCAGGATGGCGGGCCTCGAGCTCGTCGAGGTCGACTCCAGGCAGGAGATGGAGGCGGCGATCGGCGACCAGACGGCCCTCGTCTACGTTCACGGCGAGCTCGCCCGGCCCGGCTACCCGACCGGAGGCAATCTCGCCTACGACGATATTGTCTCTGTCGCGCGGAGCCACTCCGTACCGACCTTCGTCGACGCTGCCGCGGAGGAGCCGAACGTCCCGAACTTCTACCTCGAATCGGGAGCGGACGTGGTCTGCTACAGCGGGGGGAAGTGCCTGAGAGGCCCCCAGAGCGCCGGCTTCGTTCTCGGCAGGAAAGACATCTGCATGGCGGCCGCCAGGAATCTCTCGCCGTACGGTGGACTCGGGCGAGCGCAGAAAGTCGGGAAGGAGGAGATCGTGAGTGTTCTCACCGCGCTCGACCTCTGGGTGCATGGCCGCGACCATGACGCGGAGTACAAGGAGTGGGAACGCAGGCTCGACTACATCAGCGAGAAGGTCACGAAGATCGAAGGTGTCAAGACGGAGATCGTGAAGCCCGGACGGCCCTCGAACGTTGCGCCGACCATGTCCATCAGCTGGGACGAAGACAAGATCAAGCTGACACTGGAGGAATTCGACAGGAGGCTCCTGGCCGGCTATCCGCGAATAAAGATTGCAAGCTACACCGGCGACGCCTCACACACCCGCGCCGCCACGATCATGCCCTACCAGATGCGGCCCGGCGACGAAATCCCGGTGGCGCGGAGAATCCGCGAGGCGCTGAGCCAGTAGAGCAGCCCGTCTTCGCCCCCGGCACTTGCCGGGGGGCGTCGTTCGCAGGCGGGCGGGCAGCTACGGCTTGAGGGCCATCGCCTCGGGGTCCCATTCGACGATCCGGTTCTCCAGGTAGGCGAGGTTGGCGATGAGCGCCGGCGCGGCGGCCCGGAAGCCGTACGCCGAGTTCTCGACCACGGGCTCGCCCCCGCGCATGGCCCGGAAGAAGATCCGGAAGTGGTCGAGGTGGGAGTCGTAGCCTCTCGGCGCCGAGAACTCGCTGGTCCCGGCGAGCGTGGTGGTCTGGGGCTCGTTCCGGGCGCTCTTCCTCTCCTCGTACGCCTTCATCCAGCTCTTCTGCTCCGACTTGGCGAAGGTGCTCAGGAGCGACCCCTGGAAGCCTTCTCCGTCTGTCTTGGCGGCCCTGGACAGATTGATGCGGTTGCCGCTGATGGACATCATCCCCTCGTCCCCGACCAGCTGGAACACCGGGCCGTGGCCTCCGTCGGCAAAGTTGGCGCCGAGCTGGAGGGTGAAGGCGGGATGGCTGTTCGTCTCGGGATACTCGTAGAGGCCGAGCTGCAGGTCCGGCACCTCGCGGTCCAGCCAGAAGCGCACGCCTCCGGTGGCCATCCCCTTCACCGGGCCCTTCGAGTCGATGATCCGGTGCAGCGTCGTGAAGCGGTGGACGTACATGTCCCCGGCCACGCCGGTGCCGTAGTCCCAGTACTTTCTCCAGCGGAAGAAGCGCTGGGGGTCGAAGGGGCGCTTCGGGGCGTCGCCGACGAAGCGATCCCAGTCGATGGTCTCCGTCGAGGCGTCTGTGGCCATCGGCCAGTCCCAGGCCCCCAGGGCGTCGTTGCGGCTGATCAGGATGTTGACCATGTTGAGCTTGCCGATGGCCCCGCTCTTGTAGAGCTGACGCGCCTTCTCCGTCACCACCGAGCTGATGGGCTGGCTCCCCACCTGGAGGACCTTGCCCGTCTCCTTCTCGGCGGCCACGAGGGCGGCACCCTCCTCGATCTTCTGGACCATGGGCTTCTCGCAGTAGACCGCCTTGCCTGCGCGGAGGAAGGCGATGGCCAGCTTCTGGTGCCAGTGGTCGGGCGTCGCAATGATCACCGCGTCGATGTCCTTGCGGTCCAGGATCTCCCGATAGTCGCGAGTCGTGGCCACGCCGTCGCCGAACAGCTCCTTGGCTCGCTGGAGGCGGCCGTCGTAGCAGTCCGCCACGGCCACCAGCTCGACTCCCGGCACCTTCCGCGCGGTGTTGGTGTCGTTCAGGCCCATCATGCCGATGCCGATGGTCGCCAGCTGGATCCGGTCGTTGGCGGCGACGGCCCCTTCGGCCTCCCGCAGGATCGAGGGCGCCAGGGTGCTCACGAGCGCACCCGTGGACGCCGTCATGAGAAAGTCGCGGCGCGAGCTCTTGGTTGGGTCGGTCATCACTCATCTCCTCCGATCTCGTGGTATCTCGAGGCCCTGCAGGTCGTTTGGGTGGTGCGGCGGGTGAGCCCCGGGCTCACCGGGCCGGCTGGCTCTCAGCTTAATACTACGTCACAAACCGAAGGCCGAGCCGAGTCTCTGGCTCCGGGGCGCTTCGTCTCCAACCCGGTGGAGGTGCCTGCCCCGTCAGGCTGGCGCAGGCCCGTATCCCTCCGGGTTCGCCTGCTGCCACGTCCACGCGGAGCGGACGATGTCCTCGAGGGCGGCCCGCTTCGGTTCCCATCCGAGCACCTCTCGCGCCCGCCGGGCGTCTCCCACCAGCCGGGGCGGGTCACCCTCCCGCCGGGCCGCTTCCTGGAACGGGACGTCGCGGCCGCTCACCTTGCGGGCGGTCTCGATCACCTCGCGGACCGAGTAGCCCGTGCCGTTCCCGAGGTTCAAGAACTCGGAGGGTCCGCCCTCCCGGAGGTGACCGAGGGCCAACCGGTGCGCTTCGCCCAGGTCCTCGACGTGGATGTAGTCGCGGATGGCGGTGCCGTCGGGAGTGGGGTAGTCCGTCCCGAAGATCGAGAGGCTGGGTCGACGTCCGGACGCGGCGCCGAGGGCGAGGGGAATCAGGTGGGCTTCGGGATCGTGGTGCTCGCCTCGCTTCGCCGTCGCTCCCGCGGCGTTGAAGTACCTGAGCGCCACGAACTTGAGGTCGTAGGCGCGGTCGAACCCTTCCAGCATCCGCTCGACGAACAGCTTGGACCACCCGTAGGGGTTGATGGGCCACTGAGGGTGGGTCTCGGGGATCGGGACCTCCTTCGGAACGCCATAGGTCGCGCAGGTCGAAGAAAAGACCACTCGCTTCACCCCCGCCTCCTGCAGCGCCTCGAAGAGGACCTGGGCCTGGGTGAAGTTGTTGTCGTAGTAGCGGGCGGGCTCCGTTACCGACTCGCCCACGTAGGCGAAGGCCGCAAAGTGAACACAGGCGTCGACCTGGTGGTCCTTCGCGATCCTGGCCACGAGGGCGCGATCCCCCGTGCGCCCTTCATGGAAGATGGCCCCGGGATCGACGGCCCCGCGATGGCCCCGCGAGAGATCGTCGAGGACCACGACCTCCTCGCCGGCAGCCACGAGCTGCTCCACGAACGCGCTGCCGATGTAGCCCGCGCCCCCGGTGACGAGGACGGCCATCAGGCCGCTGCGCCGGGCTCGGCGCCCCTGGCCCGCTCCCTGTTTTCGAGGAACCAGCGGTAGGAGCTCTCGATGCCGTCGCGAAGCTCGATCTTGTGCCGCCACCCCAGGTCGTGGAGGCGGCTCACGTCCAGGAGCTTGCGCGGCGTGCCGTCGGGCTTCGAGGAGTCGAAGACGAGCTGCGCCTCCGGGTGGACGATGTCCCGCACCATCTCCGCGAGCTCGCGGATCGTCAGATCCTCCCCCGTGCCCACGTTGATGTGCTCGGCGTCGTCGTAGTGCCTCATCAAGTAGACGCACGCGTCGGCCAGGTCGTCCACGTGCAGAAACTCGCGTTTCGGGGAGCCCGTTCCCCAGACGCCGACCTCCCCTCGTCCCTCGTCCTTTGCGTCGTGAAAGCGACGAATGAGGGCCGGTAGCACGTGCGAGCTCGTCAGGCTGAAGTTGTCGTGGGGGCCGTAGAGGTTGGTCGGCATGGCCGAGATGAAGTCGCACCCGTATTGAGTGCGGTAGGCCTGGCAGAGCTTGATCCCGGCGATCTTGGCGATCGCGTAGGACTCGTTGGTCTGCTCCAGGGTTCCCGAGAGGAGGTGCTCCTCCTTCATGGGCTGGGGGCACTCCCGGGGATAGATGCAGGAGCTGCCGAGGTACAAGAGCCGCTTCACCGGGAAGAGGTGTGCCGCGTGGACCACGGTGGCGTGGATCATCATGTTGTCGTAGATGAACTCCGCCGGGCGCGTCGAGTTGGCGAGGATCCCGCCGACCGTTCCGGCCACCAGGATGACGAACTCCGGCCGATTCGCCCGGAACCAGTAGTTGACCGCGGCCTGGTCCCGAAGATCCAACTGCCCCCGGGTGGCGGTGAGGACCTGGGAGAAGGCCTCGCCCTCGAGGCGCCGAACGACCGCCGATCCCACGAGGCCTCGGTGTCCCGCCACGAAGACGCGAGCGTCGGTTTTCAGCTCGATCATGACCCGATCATATTAGCGCACTCGGGTCGGTGCTAGAGTCCAGAGACCCTCGACATAACCAAACGAGGAGGAGGCTATAGCATGCGTGTTCTCTCGGCCACGACCCTGGCCATCGCGCTCTCGGCTGCCGCCCACCCGGTCGCGTCAGCCGACATCACGGGCCCCCACCCCGACGCACCGGCGGAGACGGCGCAGTTTGCCTTTCTGATTGGGACCTGGGACTGCTCGACCCGCTCCATGAAGCCCGATGGAAGCGGCTTCAACGAGGGCTCGGCCACCTGGACGGGGTACTGGATCCTCGGAGGGTGGGCCATCCAGGACGATTGGGTGCGCGCTCTTCCCGACGGCCGGGTCTTCCGGGGCACCAACGTCCGCTCCTTCAACCCCAAGACCCACAAGTGGGACAACCGATGGCTGGCGTCGGGCACCCTCCAGTGGACGTACTTCGAGGCCGAGAAGGAGGGCGACACCATGGTGATGATCGGCGGAGAGGGCCGCGACCGTGGCGGCCGGGACTACGTCGACCGCAACGTCTTCCACGAGATTCGAAGCGACTCGTGGAAATGGCGCAAGGACCGCTCCTTCGACGGCGGCAAGACCTGGGTCGAGGGAGTGTCATTCATCGAGGCCCGCCGCTCGGGGAGCGGCGCGCCCTAGCGACTCGAACGTCTCCCTACTTGTTGACGAACGCCAGGGCGACGCCCACGACGATGATGCTCAGCGTCTCCAGCGCCACCTGCTTCAAGGCCAGGTCCAGCGGGAAATTCGCCACCGCGTGGTAGATCAGGTAGATCGGCACCGAGGCCGCCAGCGCGTACGCGATACCGAAGCGCACGCCCTGACCCAGCCAGGGCTTGGTTGCATCCCGTCCCGAGCGGTACAGCCAGCTCAAGCCAAACGCCAGCAGCACGTGTGCGCCGATCATGAATCCAAAGCGTGCCTCCGCCTCCGCGGCGGGGCGCATGACATCGGGGGTCAGCGCCTCGTAATCAGGGACGAGGATCGC
>CAXMOH010000377.1:0-5533 GCA_964194855.1 uncultured Hyphomicrobium sp. | reverse complement strand
GCTCAGCCGGTGACGGTTGATGAAGTCGACCATCACCAGGGAGTCGTTCACCACGACCCCGGAGAGGGCCACCGCCCCGAACATCGACAGGATCGTCAGGTCGAGGCCCATGATGATGTGGCCCCACACCGCCCCCACCAGCCCGAACGGGATGGCGGACATGATGACCACGGGCTGGATGTAGGAGCGCAGGGGGACGGCCAGGAGGGCGTAGATCACGAGGAGAGCCAGGGTGAACCCCCGCTGCAGCCCCCCGAGGGTGTCACGCTGCTCCGCCTGCGACCCCTCGAAGGTGTAGAGCACGCCCGGGTGCTCGGCCCGAATCTCGGGCATCACGCGGGCGTCGAGGTCGGCCACGATGTCCCCGGGGGTGGCGAGGGAGTGGTCGACGCTGGCGGTCACGTTCACCGACCGGCGCCGGTCCACGCGCGTGATCGAGGCGTACCCGCGACCCGGCTCCACCTCCGCCACCTGGCTGAAGGGGACCTCGCTGCCGTCCGGAGTCCGGATGCGCATGTTCTCCATGTCCGCCAGGGAGCGTCGCTCCTCCTTCGGGTAGCGGACCATGACGCGGATGTCGTCTCGTCCCCGCTGGATGCGCTGAGCCTCTTCGCCGTAAAAGGCCTGCCGCACCTGGCCCCCGAGGTCCCCGAGGGTGAGCCCGAGCAGCTCGGCCGCGGGCTTGATCTGGAGCTTCACCTCTCGCTTGCCCTCGCGGAACGAGTCGCCGATGTCGTAGACCCCGGGGTACTCGGCCAGACGCCGCTTCAGCTCGGCGGCCGACGCCCGTAACTCCACCACGTCCGCGCCGGTGAGCTGGACGTCCACGTCCTCGCCGGGGCTGAAGAGCGAAGAGCTGACCCTCAGCTGGACGGCGTCGGGGATGGACCCCGCACGCTGCCTCCAGCGGTTGGCCAGGTCCTCGCTGCCAACGGTGCGGTCCTCCGACGGGGCGAGCTCGATGAAGACCTCCCCGAGGTGCGAGCCCGACAGGCTCACGTCGCTGTCGCCGGTGGGCCCCCCGAGCTGGGCGCTCTGGGGCTGGTCGCCGATGGTGGAGATGGCGTGCGTGAAGAGGTTCGGCTCGTCGGCCACCTGCATCTCTGCCCGCACCTCTTCTGCGGTGCGCTCCAGGTGGGCCACCGCCTCCGAGGTCACTTCCACTGGTGTGCCCTGGGGCATGGTCAGCGCGGCTATCACGAAGTCGGCCTCGACCTGGGGGAAGAAGATGAAGCGGACGAAGCCGGCCCCCACGAGACCCAGGGTGAAGATCAGCGTGGCCACGCCCACGGCCAGTGTGACGTACCGCCACCGAAGCGCCAGCTCCAGCGAAGGCTTGTACTGGTGCTCGATCACGTAATGGAGGCCGGCCACTACGCGGCTCTGGACCCGGTACCAGCCCCACCGCCTCGAGCCTCCGTTGGCCACCTCGCTGGTGTCCCGGCTGCGCAGGTGCGACAGGTGGGAGGGCAGGATCCAGAGCGACTCCACCAACGAGAAGAGCAGCGCCGGGATCACGATCATCGGCATCACCCGCATGATCTTGCCGATCCCTCCCGGCACCGCCAGCATGGGCATGAACGCCGCCACCGTGGTCAGGACCGCGAACACCACGGGCACGCTCACCTCCCGCGTCCCCTCGATGGCGGCCTTCAGCGGGTCCCCGTGGCGCTGGTGGTGCGTGTAGATGTTCTCGCCCACGATGATCGCGTCGTCCACCACGATGCCCAGGACCACGATGAAGGCGAAGAGCGAGAAGAGGTTTATCGAGACGTCCAGGGTGGGCATCAGCCAGAGCGCCCCGAGGAACGATATCGGTATCCCCAGGCTCACCCAGGCGGCAAGACGGAATCGCAGGAAGAGCGCCAGGACCCCCACCACGAGCAGGAACCCGTTCAGCCCGTTGCGGGTGAGAAGGTCGAGACGGTCGCGGAGCACCTTCGTCTGGTCCCGCCAGGTGCTGAGATGGACGCCCTCGGGGAGCCAGGCCTGGGCCTGCTCCGCGTAGGCCTTGACCTTGTCCCCGACCGCCAGCGCCCCCTGGTCCCCGGCGCGGAAGACCTGGATCAGGATGGCGGGCTTGCCGTCGAACCGCGAGAACTGGTCGGTGTCCGCGAAGCCGTCCACGACGGTCGCCACGTCGCCCAGCCGCAGGTGCGTGCCGTCCGGGCGGGTGAGGAGCACCAGGTCCTCGAACTCCGGGCCACGGTAGGCCTGCCCCTTGGTACGCAGGAGGATCTCTCCGCCGTCGGTCTTGACCGATCCGCCGGGCATGTCGAGGGACGAGCGGCGCACCGCCCGCGCCACGAAGTCGAAGGTCAGGCCGTGGCGACGGAGCGTGTTCTCCGGGACCTCGATGGAGATCTCGTAGGGCGGCGCGTTCGTCAGCTCCACCTGGCTGATCCCGGGAGTCGACGCGATCTCGTCCCGGACGCGCTCGGCCAGCCGCTTGAGCGTCGTCTCGTCGGCGTCGCCCCAGACCGCGAGGTTGATCACCTGCCGACGGTTGGTCAGCTCCTGGATGATCGGCTTCTCGGTCTGCTCCGGGAAGGTGTCGATGGCGTCGACACGGGACTTGATGTCGTCGAGGACCTTGCGGGCGTTCGCCCCCAGGTCCAGCTCGACCACCACCGTGCCCCTGCCCTCGGCGGCGGTGGAGGTGACGCGCTTGACCCCGTCGATGCCCTGGATGGACTCCTCGACGCGGACGCACACGCCCTCCTCGACCTCTTCCGGGGCGGCCCCCAGGTACGGCACGGTGACCGTGATGATGTCGAGATCGAACTCCGGGAAGATCTCGCGCCTGACGGTGAAGGCGGAGAGCAGCCCCCCCGCCATGATCACCACCATCAGGAGGTTGGCGGCGACGGTGTTCTTGGCAAACCAGGCGATGGCTCCCTTCACGAGGCGTCCCCCTCCGCCGTCCCATCCGCCTCACTTCCGCTGGTGCTGGTTCGGACCTGCATGCCGTCGGTCACCGCCTCGAGGGGCGAGAGGCACACCCGCTCCCCCGCCTTCAGTCCTCCGCGGACGTAGATCTCCTCCCGGGTCGTCCGCAGCAGGTCCACGTCGCGAAACTCCAGGCGATCCTCAGGGGTGACGACCAGCACCTGGCCCCGGCCTCGGAGCGCGGAGCGCGGGAGGACAGCCACCGCTTTGGCAGTGATCCCCTCGATCTCGGCCTCGACGTAGAGGCCCACCGCCAGGGGGGGACGGTTGGGGTCGTCGCCCCGGCCGTACGGGTCCTTGATCTCGACCACCGCGTTCACCATTCGGCTGCCCGGGTCGATCTCGCCCTCGGTCCGGACGATCTCACCCGTCCACTCGAACGTCCGGCCGGCGAAGTCGGCCTTGAGAGTCACCCGGGGGCCCTTCTGCCGCGCCGTCTCGCCGCGGTAGTGGAGCGGCAGCTCCACGAAGGCCAGCTCGTCGTCGGGCAGCGGCAGGCGTGCCTCGGCGTAGTCGACCGCATAGATCGTCGCCACCGGCGCACCAATGGTGACGAACTGGCCCACGTCCACGCTCTTCCGCCGCACGCGCCCGGAGTAGGGGGCCCGGATCTGGGTGCGCTCGAGGTTGCGCTCGGCCGTCGTCAGATTGGCTTCGGCCGAGGCCACCGCCGCACGGGCGTCCTCGAGTTGCGGCTCCCTCAGCGTGAGAGCGGTCGCGGCCTCTCCGCGCCCGAGGTCCGACCACTCCTCGCGCGCGGCCTCGGCCTCGGCCTCTTCCCGGGCCAGCTGGAGTCTCGTCCGAGCCACCTCGCCCCGGGCACTCACCACCGCCTGGCGGGAGTCGTGGGGATCGACCTTGAAGAGGACCTGCCCCTTCTCGAAGAACGCTCCCTCGGCGAAGGAGGGCGAGACGTGGATCACCCGGCCCGACACCTCGGGGACGAGCTGGCTCTCGGTGCGAGGCCGCACCGTCCCCTGGCTTCGGACGGTGAGGAGCACGTCGGCGAGGGTCACCTCGGCCACGCGTACGAGAGGCGGCTTCGGCGCGGCGACCCGCGTCTCGACGTCGGGCTTGAGAGCCACCATCCCCGCGGCCAGAACCGCCGCGAGGCTCACCAGGGCCACCGGGAGAACGACCTTCAGTGTTCGGGATTCGCCGCTCATCTCACCGACTCCTTCTTGCTCTCGGTTGTTTCGTCGCTCGGGGCCTCCATCGAGGCAACGACCTTCGGCCCCCCGGTCTCCTCGTCGCGCTCGAACCCGCCTCCCAGGGCCAGGAACAGATCCACCCTGTTCGCCAGCCGCAGCTGCCGCACGACGATCCACTCGCTCTCGGCCTGGAACGCCCGGCGCTGGGACTCGAGCACGGTGATGAAGCTCTCGAGCCCGGCCCGGTAGCGGTCGTCCGCAAGGCGCTCTGCCGCCCGGGACTGGGTTGCGGCCTCGGCCAGGTGCGTCTCGCGCTCGGCCAGGAGCGTCTCGGCCCGGAGCGTCGTCTCGACCTCGAGGTAGGCGTTGAGCACGGAGCTCGCGTAGCCCGCCAGTCTCTCCTCGCTCGTTCCCCGGGCCAGATCGACCGCGGCACGCAGTCGCCCCCCCTGGAAGATGGGCTGGAGGAGGTTGGCGGCGAGGCTCCACACCCCGAAGTTGCCACTCACGAGGTCGCCCAGCTCCGCGCTCGCCGTCCCTCCGCTGGCGGTGAGGCTGAGACGCGGGTAGAGATCCTTCTTCGCGGCGGTGAGGCGCGCGCCGGCAGCCGCGAGACGCCTCTCCGCGGCGGCGAGGTCGGGCCGGCGGGCCACCAGGTCGGCAGGCAGCTCGCCGGGCACGGCGGGAGGCGTGTCGGGCAGACGCCTCGGCGTCTGAAGCTGCCGGCCCGGGTACCGGCCCAGCAGGATCTCGAGCTGACGCACGGTGATATCGAGCTGCTCCTGACGGGCCCGGACCGCCGCTTCCCCGCCCTCGAGGTTGGCGAGGGCCAGCCGCAGATCCAGAGCCGGGCGCAGGCCCATCTCGTAGCGCCCCCGGACCTGCCGGACCGTGCTCTGGAAGCTCGCGACCTGTGCGCGGGCGAGCTCCACCTGCTGGGCGGCCTCCGCGGAGGCGAACCAGGTCTTCGCCACCTGTCCGGCCAGCGAAAGGTGAGCTCCCGCCAGATCCGACTGGGCAGCCTGGAGGTCCGCCATGCCGGCGCCGGCTCGGGCCCCGAGCCGGCCCCAGAGGTCGATCTCCCACGACACGCTCAGCGAGAGGCCCAGGTTGGTCGAGGTCGAGCTCAGGACGCTGCCGGGAGGCGCCCCGGGGATGGGAAAGCCGATGAAGTTCTGCTTGCGGCGCGCGCCGTCGAGACCGGCGTTCACCTGGGGTTTCAGGTCGGCCCCGGCAATGCGGGCCTGGGCCTCGGCCTGCTGCACCCGGGCGGCGGCGGCGCGCAGGTCCCAGTTTCTCTCCAGGGCCGTTCCGATGGTCGCGTTGAGCTCCGCAGAGCCGAAGCTCTCCCACCAGGTGGGATCCCCCGAACCGTGCTCGAGGGCCGCTCCGGCCCACTCGGCCGGTGTGGCGAGATCGATGTCCGGTTGGGC
>CAXMOH010000376.1:0-2629 GCA_964194855.1 uncultured Hyphomicrobium sp. | reverse complement strand
AGGATCCCGCCCAACGGAAACGGGTCCTGGAGGAGCTCGAGCGGGCGCTTCCACCGATCCGTGTCACCCTCGGGGAGGTGGCCGATCACGTGGAGCACGTGCGCCGGGTCGCGGGCGTCGATCACATCGGCCTCGGTGGCGACTTCGACGGCAACGAGTCGTGGCCGGAAGGGCTCGACGACGTCTCCACCTACCCAAGACTCTTCGCCGAGCTGATTCGACGGGGATGGAGCGACGCCGACCTCGCCAGGCTGGCAAACGGCAACATCCTCCGAGCGATGCGGCAGGCCGAAGAGGTTGCCGCGAGGCTGCAGCTCGAGCGCCCGGCTTCGACGGCCACCCTCGAGGCCCTGGACGGGTCTCCCTCGGGGCCGTGAGCGGACTCCCGGCCGACGGCCTCGCGGTCGAGATCGCCCATCCCGGCCCCCCCGACGTCCTGCGGCCAACCCGCAGGCCCGTGAACCCACCGGGCCCGGACGAGGTCCTGCTGCGCGTGGCGGCCGCTGGCGTCAACCGACCCGATCTTCTCCAGCGCGAGGGGCGGTACCCGCCACCGCCCGGGGCAAGCGACATCCCCGGCCTCGAGGCGGCGGGGACCGTGGTGGCTGTGGGGGACGGCGTGAGCCGGTGGAGCGTGGGCGACGAGGCCTGCGCGCTGTTGGCCGGCGGCGGCTACGCCGAGTACTGCCTGGCACCGGCCCCTCAGGTGCTGCCCCTCCCCCGGGGCCTGTCGCCGCTCCAGGCCGCCGCTCTTCCCGAGGCCGTCTTCACCGTCTGGGCCAACGTGTTCGAGCGCGGGCGGCTCGCTCGGGGAGAGACCCTTCTGGTCCACGGGGGAGCGAGCGGCATCGGCACCACCGCCATCCAGCTCGCCCGGGCCCGGGGAGCCCGGGTCCTGGCCACGGCCGGCACCGCCGAGAAGTGCGCCGCATGCGAGCGTCTCGGCGCCGTGCGGGCGATCAACTACCGCCAGGAGGATTTCGTTCCGATCGTGAAGGAGCTGACCGACGGACGAGGGGTGGACGTCATTCTCGACATGGTCGGTGGAAGCTACATGAGCCGAAACCTCGACTCGCTGGCTCGGAACGGGAGACTCGTCCTCATCGCGTTTCTCGGGGGCGCGACCGCCGAGGTCGACCTTCGGCCGGTGCTCCAGCGCTGGCTCACCGTCACGGGCTCGACGCTGCGGCCTCGATCGATCGAGGAGAAGGGTCGGATCGCACGTGCGGTCGAGAGCGAGGTCTGGCCTCTGTTCGAATCGGGAGACATGGCTCCTGTCGTTCACGCGACCCTGCCCCTGGAGCAGGCGGCGGAGGCGCATCGCCAGCTGGAAGCCGGCGAGCACATCGGCAAGCTCGTGCTGGCGGTTGAGGTATAGTCGAGGTTTGCGGGACGTGCTTTCAGGAGAGTCAATTGAAAGGGCTCATCGACCGATTCCTCAACAAGCCTGAATGGCAGCACCCGGACCCGGTCGTCCGGGCCGAGGCGGTGTTGCGCCTGCCCTCGTCCGAGCGCGAAGCTCTCGTGGCCATCGCCCAGGATGACGAGGAGCCTCGGGTTCGCCGGGCGGCGGCCAGGAAGCTGTCCGACACCGACACCCTGGCGGAGCTGGCGCGCTCCGATCCCGACGACGGCGTCCAGGAAGAGGCCGCCTCGCGACTGGTGCACCTCGTCGTTCATGCCACCGAGGAGAAAGCCGCGGCCACCGCCCTTGCCGCGTTGAGCCAGCCGAGGCATCTCTCGGTCGTGGCTCGCTCCGCGGCCCTCGAGCCGATCCGTGAGGCCGCGATCGGGGCCATGACAGACCCGCGTTCGCTGGCTGCGGTGGTGCGTGAAGCCGAGGACGGCGCCATGCGCCTTCTGGCCCTGGAGCGGATCGAAGACGTCCCCACCCTGCTCGCCATCGCCCTCAAATCGGACCAGAAGTCGATCGCGGTGGCCGCTGTGGAGCGGCTGAGCGACCGTGAGGCGCTCCAGGAGGTGGCCGAGAAAGCGCGGACCGGCGCCGCCGCTCGGCGAGCGCGAGCCCGGCTCGAACCGGATGAGCCCGCCGACGAGCGTCCCGCGAGCGCTCTCCCCTCTCCGGAGCAGGACGAGAAGGAAAAGGAAGCGTACGAGCGGGCGCGGACGCAGCACGAGCAGGAGGCCGCGGAGCGCGCCGAGGCCCTGGCCGCCCGGACTCGGATCTGCGAATCCGTCGAAGGCGCCCAGGGCGAAAAGATCCCTGCAGCTCTCGAGCAGGCCCGGGCGGAGTGGGAGACGCTGACACCCCTTTCGAGCGCGGAGGCCGAGACCGCAAGGGCACGCTTCGACGAGGCCCTCGTTGCAGGCGAACGACGCCATGCCGCCTTCCTCGCGGGTCTCACCCGACGCGACGAGATCACGACCCTCGTGACCCAGGCCGAAGAGCTGGCGGCCACCGAGAATGCAGGCGACCGATCGGCCTGGGCCGCGCTGAAGAAGAAATGGAAGGAGCTGGCCGCTTCTGCGGATCAGCCCGATCTTCGCACCCGCTTCGAGAAAGCGGCGGCAGGCTACGACGAGCGCCAGCGCGCCAGCCGCGAGGAGAGCGAGCAGAAGGACCGCAAGAACCTCGTCCGTCTCACGAAGCTCGCCGAGAAAGCGCGGA
>CAXMOH010000375.1:0-4357 GCA_964194855.1 uncultured Hyphomicrobium sp. | reverse complement strand
CTTTTCGAGTTTCTTGCGGCGCTCGACACGGTGCAGGTCCGCGGATACCCGCTCCATCACGACGGCTCCTGGTGCGTCGACGTCGACGCCCTGAGGAACGCCGTCACGCCCCGGACCCGGGCCATTGTCGTCGTCAGCCCTGGAAACCCCACGGGCGCCTATCTGACGAAAGCGGAGCTGGAGGCCCTCGAGACGCTGGCGGCCGAGCGCGACATCGCCCTCATCTGCGACGAGGTGTTCTCGGACTTCGTCCTGGCGGGAGACCCCCGACGACCGCCGAGCCTGGTGCACGACGGGCCTGCTCTCGCCTTCACCCTTGGTGGGCTGTCGAAGAGCTGCGGCCTCCCCCAGCTCAAGCTGGCCTGGACGGCGGTCAGCGGGCCTGCCGAGCGACGTCGGGAGGCGCTCGAGCGGTTGGAGGTCGTGGCGGACACCTACCTGTCCGTGTCCACGCCGGTCCAGGTGGCGGCGCCCGAGATCCTGGCCCGGGTCGAGGAGCTTCAGGCGCCGATCCGGGACAGGACCCGGCTCAACCTCGAGAGACTCCGGGCCCGTTTGGACGTGCGGTCCGTGGCGAGCCTCCTCGAGCCGGAGGGGGGATGGGCGGCGGTGCTGCGCGTGCCGGCGACGCTGTCGGAGGAAGAGCGCGTCGCAAGGCTTCTCGAGGAGCAGGACGTCCTGGTGCACCCGGGCTATTTCTTCGATTTTCCCCAGGAGGCCTATCTGGTGGTGAGCCTCCTCCCCGACCCGATCGCTTTCGAGGAGGGTGTCGAGCGCCTGCTCGCCAGCCTCGTGCTATAACCCCTCCAGGAGGCCCCAGCAGCCGATGTACGTTCAACGTGTCTCTCCCGAGGAAGCGCTCGAGCTGATCGAGAAGGAAGAGTGGGTGTACGTCGACGTGCGCTCGGTCTACGAGTTCGATCAGGGCCACCCCCGGGGCGCCTACAACGTTCCCCTGTTGCACATGGACGAGAGAGGGAGCACGGCCAACCCGGATTTTCTCTCGGTCATGGAGCGGCGCTTCCCGAAGGACGCCCGCCTCGTGGTGGGCTGTCGCACCTCGAACCGATCGGAGCACGCCGTCGTCCTCCTGGCGGGCGCGGGGTTCACGAATCTGCGCCTTCAGGGAGCCGGCTTCCTCGGGACCCACGATTCGTTTGGCCGCGAGGACCTGGGGTGGAGCCGGAAAGGCCTGCCCACGAGCCACGAGGCCGAGCCCGGGCGCTCCTGGGTCAATCTCAGCGACAAGGACGGTGAGTGAGCTCCGGTGACGGGCGATCGTCGCGGCGGCCCCTCGGAGCCTCCTAGCTCACGAGTCTGGCCAGGGTGAAGAAGAACGCGATGATCATGACGAGCATGACGGCAAGGATCACGAGCGCCCGGACGGGCGTGGGCATCTCGGGTCCCGTCGGTCCGCGGCGGCGGCGGCGCGGCTCCTGGCCGAACAGAGCCCTCTCCTGGCACACCTGGCAGGCGGCCAGGTGGCGCGCCAGCTCTTCCGGAACCTTGCCGGGGCTGGCCTGCTGCAACCGGGTCATCTCGACGTTGGTGAGGCACCCCGAGCGAGTTGGCGGATTGAGGTCGCTCATTGGCCGGCTCCGAAGGAATTCTACCAGCGGCGCGACACCTGGCGGCCAGGGTCGGCTGTGCTGAGAGAATCGCTCCCATGACGTTCCACGAAACGGCGAGCCGCCTCTGGGAGGGCCTCCCTCGGGAAGAGAGGCTCCTCGCGGCAGGCGCATTCTTCCGGGAGCCCTCACCGGAGCTCTACGGGTCGGCGCTCGGGGCCCTGGCGAAAGCCCGCCACATGCGACCGCAGGCCGTGCGCTCCCTCGATCCGGACGCCCAGGCTCGCATCCTCGCCACGGTGCTCGACCCGGGCGAGTCTCTCGCCCAGGGCCTCCTCGTCTCGCTCCACCTCGGCGAGCGGCGTCCGCTCCTGAGCGCCTTTCTCGACGCCCTGGACCTTCCCCACGAAGACGGCATCCTGACGGAGGAGGCGGAGTCCGTCCCGGCCGCCTCGAAGGAGTCGACCCGGGGAGCCGTCAAGGCGCTCACGGCATTCCCGCCGGACCAGGTGAAGACCTACCTGAACACCCTCTGGCTGCAGGACCCGGAGCGCTGGACGGCGCTCCCGGAGAGCCTCGGCTAGCCCTCGGCGCTCTCGAGCGGGTGGCGAACCTCGGGCAGGCCGTCGCTCGAGGGGAGGAAGAGCCAGAACCTCTCGGCGTGGTACGGAGCGCCGAGCCGCTTCGCGGCCCGGTCGGCGCGGGCGCTGAAACGCCTGGCACACCGGGCGCGGCCCTTCCGGTCCCGCGGAAGCACCGACTCCGCCGCCTCCCGGGCCAGTGTGCGCGCCTCCTCGTCGGCCGCGTGGACGATGGGCTGCAGCCGGGGACCGAAGGCACGCAAGGGGTTCCAGGCCCGAGCGGTGCGCCACCGGCGGCGAGCTGTCGCCAGCGTGGTGAGCCGGCGCCGCAGCCCCCCGGCGTCGCCTCGAAGCCGGCCAGGCTCGTTCGCCCGCCAAAGGACACTCAGGAGCCGCGCCCGGGGTGCCGAGCTCTCCCCCGCCGGCGGCAGCCGGGCGCCCAGCAGCGCAAGCCGTGTCCGGACGGCGCCGGGGACGAAGGCCTCGGGACGCTCTTCGTAGAGGAACAGGTTTCGCCCGCCTTCGGTCGCAAACGCCCGCACCGCGGCTTCGTAGGCGATGGCGTTGTCCACCGAGGCGCCGAGCCCCAGCGGCGCATGGATGTCGACGGCTCCGGCGCGGGCGCCGACTTCCGCAAGGAGCTTGGCCGCGGTGATCAGGATGTCTTCGTCCTCCGGCCCACGCTCGGTCGGCGCAGACGACGGCGCGTACTGGGAGCGACGATCCTGCGCCGCGGGCAGGCCACCGCCGGTGTAGGAGGCGCCCAGGTGACGGATCGCCTCGGAGGCGTTGCCGGGAAGCCCGGCCGGCTCGAACAGCGCCACCACAAGCACCCGGCGCCCCCGCTCGACTTCGGTGTGCACCCGGGCAGGGCACGAGAGCGGCACGTCGGCGGCTCGAGACGCCACGAACAGCGAGTCGAAGCGGTCGAGGGAGTCCAGGTCCAGAGTGCTCATGTTGTCACGACTGTCCTCAAGCCTATTCCGACTCGTCCCCTCCGCGGGAATGAGGTCTCATCCGAGCCGCACGAGACGGGTCACCGGTGGCAGGCATCGGCTCTCGTCGCAGGCCTGATACCCAAGCTCGACGCTTTGGGCTCCCCCGCTCCGTCGCTCGATCTCCCCCTCGATGCGCACACGCCCACGACAACCGGGGGCGCCACCCGCTTCCGGCTCGGCGCTGGGATAGCGGACGTTGCGGAGCGAACCGAGCATGCCGGTCACCGTGGTCGCAACGAGGTTCGGGTCGTCCGTCTCGTTCCCGTTGATGTGGAACCCGGGCCGGATCCGCAGATCGACACGGAAGGGCTTCCAGACGTCGTCTTCCGAGCTGCCCAGGTGTCCCTCCACCTCGACCGCGTCGCGAGCCTCCTCTTCGAGGGCCTCGATCACCGGCGTTGCGGCAGGCACGGGAGACGGGGCCGGAGAGGCGGCAACGGGTGATCCAGCGTCGTCCTCGGGCTCCTGCAGCCGCCCCAGGGCGCGCACGAGGCTGACATGCGCCAGGGGGGCCTGAGCGATGCTCTCGCCGAAGGCAAGAAGGGTGGCCTCGGCGCCGCGGGCCCAACGCCCGTCTCCCGTGAGCTCGGCGAGCTCGATCAGGTTCGAGGCCGAGACCCCGTTGCCCGACGCCAGCGCGCCGTCGAACCCGGGCTTGGCCCGAAAGAGCAACCGGGGGTCCTCCCCGGCGGCAAAGAAGCCTCCGGCCTCGGCGTCGCCGAGCCTCCGTTCCTGCTCCTCGGCGAGACGCACAGCTTGCTCGCCCCAGCGGTCGGCGCCCGTGACGGCGCGGAGACGGAGGAGCCCCTCGATGAAAAAGGCGTAGTCGTCGAGGAAGGCCGGCACGTGCGCCCGGCCGTTCCGAAACGTGTGCAGAAGCGTCCCGGAGTCGTCGCGCAGCCTGGAGAGGACGAACTCAGCCGCACGGCTCGCAGCCTCGACGTAGCGGATCTCGCCGACGAGCTCTCCCACTCGCGCCATGGCGCCGATCATCAGGCCGTTCCAGTCCGTGAGGATCTTGTCGTCGGTGAGCGGCCGCTTGCGGCGATCGCGGACCGCCAGAAGCGCGGCGCGCATGGGCTCGAGCTGCCGCCGCAGCTCCTCTTCCCCAATGTTGACCTTCCGGGCTGCCCAGGTGAGCGGCTCGGGCAAGTAGACGACGTAGCGATCGGCCTCGAACGTCGGCGCCCCTTGCAGACCGTAGACCGAG
>CAXMOH010000374.1:0-4466 GCA_964194855.1 uncultured Hyphomicrobium sp. | reverse complement strand
AGGGTGAAGGCCGACCAGTCGGGGTGGACGTCGATCTTGCGAGCGCCGGGCTTGTTCACCAGGGCGCAGACCTTGATGCTCCTGGCGCCGAGCTCGTGGACGTGCCCGAGCAGGTAGCTCAGTGTGATGCCCGTGTCCACGACGTCTTCGACGAGGAGGACGTCCCGGCCCTCGATGGGGACGTCGGTGGAGTAGGCAATCTCGGTCCGCACCACGCCGGCTTCGAGCTCTCGGTGGACGCTGACCCGGACGAGATGAAACGTGAGATCCAGGGGGATGCGCCGGACCAGGTCGGCCATGAACACGATGCTGCCCTTCATGAGGCCGAGGACACACAGCTCCCGACCCTCGAACGCCTGGGAGATCTCCGTCCCGAGCTCGTTCACCCGCCGGGCAATCTGCTTCTCCGAGTACACGACATCGGCCTTCTGGCTCACGCTTTCCTCCCGCCCGCCGACCCTGCGGCCACCACCGGAGGGCGGGGGCCGAGGCGCAGCGCCCCATGACCATATCGAACCTCGCGCCCGCCTGGAAGGGGCACCCTTCGGCCCGAGGGCGCCGCCGAGCGCGCCAGGGCCAGGATCCGCTCGATGTGAACCGCCCCGATCCGACCCAGCCCTCCTGCGCGCCCGAGCGCCTGCCTCACGGCCACCCGGGCCACGGGCGCCGGCGCCTGCCCCAGGGCCATGCGATCGATGACGAGAGCGTCACCCTCGGCGTGCCCGATCACGTCCAGCAGGGCGTCCGCCTCGGCTCTGAGATGCTCCGCCTCGTCGGCGAGGAGCCCCGCGGTGCGCGCCAGCCCCTCTCGCAGCGCCGGATTGAAGCGAGCCTCGAGGTAGGGCAGCAGCTCGTGGCGAATCCGGTTCCGAACCCGCTTCAGATCGGTGTTCGTGGGGTCCTCGCGCCAGGCAAGACCGCGCTCGCGGAGGTGCGCCCGCACCTCCGCGCGCGAGATGCCCAGGAGAGGGCGGACGATCCGTCCGCGGCGCGGTCGCATGCCGCCGAGCCCCGTCGCTCCAGCCCCCCTCAGCAGCCGCAGGAGAAGCGTCTCCGCCTGGTCGTCCCGGGTGTGGGCCACCGCGATCGCCGCCGCCCCCGTCTCGCGCCGCACGGCCCGCAGAAACTCGTATCGCGCGCTGCGCGCGGCCTGCTCGATGCCGCCTCGCTCCGAAGCGGCCCGGGCGCGGACGTCGGCCACAGCCGAACGGAACGTCACGCCGAGCCGCTCGCACAGAGAACGGCAAAAGGCCGCGTCGTCGGCGGAGTCGGGCCGAAGACCGTGGTCGAGATGGGCCGCGATCACCCGGACACCACCACGCTCCTGGAGGGTCACCATCGCATCGAGCAGCGCCACCGAGTCGCCGCCCCCGGAGAGGCCCACGACCACGCCCTCGGACCCCGGGCCCCCGACGGCCCGGAGGGCCCGGTCGACCGCCACGACGAGGGAAGGCTGCTTCATGACCCCACGCCTCCGAGAAGGGGAGCCTGGTGGCGGTGCAGGGATTCGAACCCCGGACGCCGCGGATATGAGCCGCGTGCTCTAACCATCTGAGCTACACCGCCAGTGATCGGGAGCAGGGAGAGCCCCCCGACCCGTCAGTCTACTACGGAACCGGGCGCGCCCCGCATGCTATACTCCCGCTCCGAATCCCCGGTTTGTGGTCCCATGGGCTGCGTCACCTGCCAGAAAACCGAACTCGAGATCAGGATGCACAAGTGTCCGATCTGCTTCAAGCCCATTTGCGAGGACTGCGGCTATCGGGAGTATGGGCGGGCGTTCTGCAGCTCACGATGCGCATACCAGTTCTTCTTCGGGGACGACGACTGAGCCAGCATCGCCGGGGCTGATCGGACCATGAGCTTCCCCACCGAACGACCTCGCCGTCTCCGCCGCACCGAGGGCCTGCGGGCCATGGTGCGAGAGACCCGACTCACGCCGGAGAGCTTGGTCTACCCGCTCTTCGTGACTCCCGGGAAGGGACTCCGGAAAGAGATCTCGTCGCTCCCCGGCTGCTTCCATCTCTCGGCGGACGAGGCGGCCCGCCAGGCCGAGCACGTAGAGAAGCTCGGGGTCGGCGGAGTCATCCTCTTCGGGTTGCCCGAGAGCAAGGACCCGCTGGGCAGCCAGGGCTACGCCGACGACGGGGTCGTCCAGCAGGCGGTGCGGGCGATCCGGAGCGCGTGCTCGAAGCTCGTCGTGATGACGGACGTGTGCCTCTGCGAGTACACCTCCCACGGGCACTGCGGTGTCGTCGAAGACGGCAAGGTGCAAAACGACGCGACCCTCGAGCTGCTCGCAAGGATGGCGGTCTCACATGCTCGCGCGGGCGCCCACGTCCTGGCGCCCTCCGACATGATGGACGGGCGCGTCGGCGCCATCCGCAGGGCTCTCGACGGCGAGGGGTTCTCGGACCTGGCCGTACTCTCCTACGCTGCGAAGTACGCTTCGGCCTACTACGGGCCCTTCCGCGAAGCGGCGGACTCGGCCCCGCAGTTCGGCGACAGGCGCGGCTACCAGATGGATCCCGCCAACGTCCGAGAAGCGCTGCGCGAGGTGCGACTCGACGTCGAGGAGGGCGCCGACGCGGTCATGGTCAAGCCGGCGCTGGCCTATCTCGACGTGATCCGGGCCGTGCGGGAGCGCTTCGACGTGCCGGTGGCCGCCTACAACGTCTCCGGGGAGTACGCGATGGTCAAGGCAGCCGCCGAGCGAGGCTGGGTGGACGAGGAGAGGATCGTGAAGGAGACGCTCACCGCCATCCGTCGCGCGGGAGCCGACATCATCCTGACTTATCACGCCCTGGACTTCGCCCGCTGGACGAACCCCGCTCGATGACGCGCTCGGAAGAGCTGCTCACCCGGGCACGCACGGTCATCCCGGGAGGAGTCTCGAGCCCGGTCCGCGCGTTCAAGGCCGTCGGCGGGTCGCCGCCCTTCGTGGCCCGGGCCGAGGGGGCCCGGGTCTTCGACGAGGACGGGGGCGCCTACATCGACTACGTGGGCTCGTGGGGGCCCATGATTCACGGCCACGCTCACCCGGAGATCCTCGAGGCCGTGGCCGAAGCGGCGGCCCACGGCACGTCCTTCGGAGCTCCGTCGGTTCTCGAGGTGGAGCTGGCCGAGCGCGTCGTGCGGCACGTGCCGTCGGTCGAGAAAGTGCGTTTCGTCTCCTCCGGCACCGAGGCGACCATGAGCGCGCTGCGCCTCGCCAGGGGCTTCACCGGAAGAAACAAGATCCTCAAGTTCGACGGCTGCTACCACGGCCATGCGGACTCGCTTCTCGTTGCCGCGGGCTCGGGCGTGGCGACGCTGGGCATCCCCGGCTCACCCGGTGTCCCCGCGGGCACGGTGGCGGACACGCTCGTGGTTCCCTTCAACGACCCGGCCGCGGTCGAAGCGGCCGTCGCCGAGCACGGCGCCGACCTCGCGGCGGTCATCGTCGAGCCCGTGTGCGGGAACATGGGCACGGTCGCGCCCCAGGCCGGCTACCTGGAGGCTCTCCGGGAGATCACCCGTGCCAACGGGACGGTCCTCATCTTCGATGAGGTCATGACCGGGTTTCGAGTCGCCATGGGCGGCGCGCAGCAGCTCTACGGAGTGACGCCGGACATGACCTGCCTGGGCAAGATCCTCGGAGGGGGCCTGCCCGCCGCCGGCTACGGCGGCCGGGACGACATCATGGCAATCGTGGCGCCCGACGGTCCCGTCTACCAGGCGGGCACCCTGTCGGGCAACCCGCTGGCCATGGCGGCCGGACGTGTCGCCATCGATCTGCTCGACCGACCCGGCACCTACGAAGCGCTCGAGACCGCCAGCGCCCGCCTCGCCGGCGGTCTTGCCAGCGCCGCCCGAGACGCCGGGGTCACCGCCACCGTGAACCGCGTGGGCTCCATGGTGACCGTCTTCTTCTGCCCCGGGCCGGTCGTCGACTTCGCCTCCGCCCGCTCGTCCGACACGACGCTGTTCGGCCGCTTCTTTCACGCCATGCTGAAGCGGGGCGTGGCCCTTCCCCCGGCCCAGTTCGAGGCGGCGTTCGTGTCGCTCGCCCACGGATCCGAGGAGATCGACACGACCCTCCGCGCCGCGTCCGAGTCCTTCCGCGAGATCGCGAGCTAGGAGCCCGTGGTGAAAGTCAGACCGCGTCGAGGCCGGATCTTTTCCGCCACGGTCTCCTAGCGTTTCTTCATGGAGGGCCGCGGCACCGCGACGCTCTCCTCGGCGGGGGCCGCGTGGAAGCCCTTCCTTTACTCGCGCTTCCTCTTGCGCTCGGCCACGGGATCGTCCGTCGGGAAGTTGGCCATGAGGACGATCTCGCCGGGCTCGGACGGAGACAGGAGCCCTCCCAGGGTGAGGGCCCGCGCCGGCAGATAGCTGTAGCTCGCCACGTGTCTGTAGGCGGGGCTGGACTGGAACGAGCGATCCTCCTCCGGGCGCACGAGGAGAAGATACGGCACTCGCGACGC
>CAXMOH010000373.1:0-3621 GCA_964194855.1 uncultured Hyphomicrobium sp. | reverse complement strand
ATCGTCTATGACCTCGCCGTCCGCATGGGGGCCACCGTCCCGGCGGCCCTGAGGGCGACCAAATACACCGTCTGGTTTCCGTCGCTGGTCCTGTGGTCCTCCCTGAACATCCGGGACGTCTGGATCATCCTGCTCATCCTCCTCATCTGCCGGCAGGCGCTCATCCTGCAGGCGAGGCCGAAGCTGATCTCACTCCTCCTCCTGGGTGGTGTGCTCCTGGCCCTGGTGCAGTTTCGGTACTATCTGCTCTTCGCGGTGGCTGGGCCGGTGGTCGTGTCCTTCCTCGTGCAGAGGAGCCGCCACACCGGCCGCAACCTGATCATCGGAGCGATCGCGGCGATGGCCATGATTTACGCCGACCAGAGTGCGGGTGAGGGCCGGAGGGTCCGGTTCCTCGATCTCGAAGAGCTCAGCTACATCCGCCACTGGAGCGGAGTGGGAGCGAGCAGCCAGTTCGAACACGTGGACATCTCCACGCCGGGCAAGGCGCTTGCGTACCTGCCCAGGGGTATGGCCCTCTTCCTCCTGGCCCCCTTCCCCTGGACGCTCGGCAGCCTTCGGCAGATCCTGGCACTTCCGGAAACCCTCTTTTTCTACTGGCTGATCCCCTGGATTCTCTTGGGCATCCGCCACCTCGTGCGCCACCACTTCCGCAGCTCGCTCATGGCCATTCTCATCACCGCGGGCCTGACGGTCGGGTACTCGCTCGGTGAGGGCAACGCCGGCACCGCCTATCGTCACCGCGCTCAGCTCCTGTCCTTCTTCCTGATCTTCGCGGGCGTCGGCCTGGAGGCCCGCCGAGAGAATGCGCTCACACGAGGCTCTCCGGCCTTCGCGGGGACGGCCTGAGAGACGCCCCTCAGCGTTTGAGCCGTTCGGCGGCCGCCTGGAGCGCTTGGTGCTCTGGGTCGAGCGATGTGCCGTAGGCGGCGAGGGCGAAGCCCTCTCGCGTCCGGCCCCGGGTTGCCCGGGCCCAGCCCAGCCAGACCCAGGCCTCGGCGTCTGCGGGCCGTCGCCGCAGATGCCGCTCGATCTCACCGGTGGCCTCCCGCAGCCGAAGCGTCGCGGTCTCGGCGCGGACGTGCAGGCGCCGTACCGACGGGAGCGCCTGGAGCCGGGTCGGGGCGGGCGACGACGACACGTACGCGAGGAGCACTGCACCCAGCCCCGCGAGGACTCCCGCGGAGAGCCTCGATACCGCAGACGAGCGTCGGGCGGCGAGGTGGGTGGCCGCCAACAAGGCGAACAGGAGACCGTTCGAGGGGATGCGTAGGTTGAAGTCCACGAGGCTGTGCGCGGCGAGAGCGGCGAGGCCGGAAGCCGCACCCAACGCGACGCTTCGCCTGAGACGGCCGATGTCCCCCTCAGCGCCGGCCCGCGCCCGAGCACCGAGGGCCAGGGCGGCGCCGAGCGCCAGTAGCAGGCCGGTCACCCCCGCCTCTGCCAGAAGCTCGAGATAGTCGTTCTCGGCGTGCTCGATGCGCATGTCCCCTGCACCGGTCTTGAGGGGTGGCAGTGCGTCCACGAAAGTGCCCAGACCGTGGCCGACCAGCGGGCTCCGTGTGCTAAGACGGAGGCTGTCCCGCCACACCTGGGCTCGGAAGGCCGTGGAGGAGTCTCGGCTTCCGGCGGTGATCGACCGCAGTCGCTCCCGCGCCTCAGGCGGCAGGACCAGAAATGTGGCGAAGACCACGACCAGAGCGCTCGCGGCCACAAAGAGCCGGGCGGACCATTGGGTCGTCGTCCGACGCCGTTGCAATAAGCGGAGCAGAAAGAACGTGGCGACACCGACGGTCAAGCCGAAGGCCCCACCGCGCGAAAGCGAGACGAGGACGGAAAGCATGAGAACAACGGCGGCGCCGAAGGCGAGGACAACACGTGGGGCCCGCCGGCTCTCGGTCCAGCCCAGGAACCCGGGCGTGCGCCGCGCCTCCTCAGCCAGACCGGCCGCGAGCCCGAGGGCCAGAAGGGCGGTCATCTCGACGTAGCCCGAGAAGTGGTTCTTGCTCACGAAGGGGCCGAAGGGGGCGATGGTCGGGACGTCCAAGACGCCGTAGAGCTTGTCTCCCAGGAGGAGTCGTGCCGCGAGGCCGTACAGAGCCACGGCCACGCCGGACGCCACGACCACGGTCGTGGCCTGGAGCATCCGGCGTCGATCCCTCAGGGCCGGAAGGGCCAGCGTCGCGAGCGCGGCGACGCCGAGGCCGAAGGCGCTCGCCCTCAGCGTTGCTTCGGGCCAGATCGAGATCGGTCGGGCTCCCCCGCCCAACACGCTCGCCGCCTCCGGCACTGGGGGATGCCAGATGGCTGCCGAACCGGGGGCCAGGAGCGCGTGGAGACCCGGAGGAATCGGGATGAGCTGAAGCAGGCCGACGAGGAAGACACTCGCTGCGAGGGCGGCAGGCAGCGGGACCTCGAGCCCTTCGCGTCTGACGACCCGCGAGATCGCCACACCGGTCGCGGTCAGGAGGCAGACGAGAGCGATCAGCCAGCTGGTCACCGGGTGCGCGCCGCCGAAAGGCCAGGGCGAGAGGACGACGAGGGTCAGGAGAACACCGAGGGCGACGCGGGAGCCGGCGCAGGTGGGTGTGACCGAGTCGCTCATCCGAGGGGAGGGTACGCCTGGAGAAGCGAGGTGCCAAGGAGAGACAACGGCTTTCCACCGAGGGGCTGCTATTCTTCTCCGCGACTGCGATGTGTGGGATCTGCGGGTATGTGTCGCGGGACGCGCCGGCGTCCGAGGAGACGGTTGCGGCAATGGCCGCGACCCTGGCTCACCGTGGGCCCGACGCCGAGCGACAGCGCGTGGACGGGTCCGTGGCCCTGGGCTACCGTCGCTTGTCGATCATCGATCTGTCGGAGGCCGCGCACGAGCCTCTCCCCAACGAGGACGGGACTCTCTGGCTGGTCTTCAATGGCGAGATCTACAACTTCCGCGAGCTGCGACGCGAGCTCGAGGCGCGACACCGCTTCCGCAGCGAGGGCGACGGGGAGGTCATTCTCCATCTCTACGAGGAGCGGGGAGACGACGCAGTCAAAGCCCTCGACGGGATGTTTGCGTTTGCGCTCTGGGACGGGCGCAAGAAACGTCTGCTGCTCGCCCGGGACCGTACGGGAAAAAAGCCGCTCTTCTACCATGAAGGGCGGAAGCTGTTCGCCTTCGCCTCCGAGGTGAAGGCGCTCCTTGCTCATCCTGACGTGCCGCACGAGCGGGACGACGCGGCGCTGCCCCTCTATCTGACCTACGGCTACGTCCCGACACCCGGGACGTTCTACAAATCGATCCAGTCTCTTCCGCCCGCTCACACCCTCGCCGTCACGGAGACGTCGGTCGACGGGCCGACGCCCTACTGGTCGGTTCGGTTTGGGGACGGCGGAGCGACGGACGAGCGAGAGGCCGAGGAGCTGTTCCCTCACAAGGTGCTGGCTCTGCTTCGCCGCCGAGGGTTGCTGAGCGAGGAGCGGTGGACGGGAAGCCGATGCGTCGGATGAAGATGCGCGGGTAGGTGCTCCGGTCCGCGAAGGGAGCGCAGTCGGACTCGGCGCTGCTGCGAGTCCCGGTCGGCCAGATCCACACCACCTCCGGGCAGTAGTACTCCTCGCTCTGCGGGCCATGGATCT
>CAXMOH010000372.1:0-3195 GCA_964194855.1 uncultured Hyphomicrobium sp. | reverse complement strand
GCAGCGACAGGACGGTGTCGAGAGCGCCCTTTCCCGGTCCCCGGTAGCGTGCGAGGAGAAATGCCGCCGCCACGCCGGGCACGAGGACGAGCGCGGTGGTGAGCAACGCCATCTCCACGGTGAACGCCACGATCCGGGCCTCCTCGAGGCCCATCAGGGGCCTTCGAGGGGCTCGAAGCCGAGCCGCGTGAAGACGGCGTGCGCCTCCCGGGATTGCAGATGGACCAGAAAGCGGCGGGCCTCGACGGACTTCGAGCTCGCCAGGACGGAGGCCGGGTAGACGATGCCCGGGGTCTGCTCGGGTGGAATCTCGAGGGCGACACGCACGCGCCCTGACAAGGCGGCATCGGTGCGGTAGACGATGGCGGCATCGGCGCTCCCAGACTCCACCGCCCCGAGGGCCGCGCGGACGTCGAGGGTGGGGATCACCCGCTCGCGCAGGCCCGCCCAGAGCCCGTGCGCCTCGAGCCAGCGGCGGGCGTAGATGCCGGCGGGCACGGCCTCGGGATCACCCAGGGCCAGTCGCCGGACGCGCTCGAGGTCGACAGGCGAGCTCACGGAGAGAGTCGAGCGAGCGGACACCACTACGGCGAGGCGGTTCGACAACAACTCGACGCCGTCCTCAGGACGCACGAGCCCCGCGCGCTCGAGCTCGTCCATGCGGTCGAGGTTGGCCGAGACAAAAATGTCGGCCGGCGCGCCTGCCAGGATCTGCCGCGCCAGGGCGTTGGAGCCTCCAAAGCTGAAGAGGACCCGGACATCCTCTCGCGCCTCGAAGGCCTCGCCGATCTCGACGAGGGCATCGGTGAGGCTCGCCGCAGCGAACACCAGGAGCTCCCGCGGCGGGGGCTCGGCCGCCGAGCGGACACAGGCCGCCGTCACGGCGACGACCGCAAAGAGCAGGATGGCCGCGAGCCTGGCGCAACGCATGGATCAGCGAGTCCGCTCAGCCCGAGGACCGACCAGGGGGATCGGGGTGTCCTCCATCATGGCGGCCCGAGTCTACCCGGAGACGAGGCTCAGTGGTCGGATCGGCCCCAGAGCTCGCGCAGGCGGCGGTCGCGCCCGCAGCCCGCGCGGTAGCGTTGGTAATGTCGAACGTTCTTCTTGTAGTAATCCTGGTGGTAGTCCTCGGCCGGGTAGAAGGCGTCGAGCGGAGCGATCTCGGTGACGATGCTTCCGGGGAGCTTTGCCGACTTCTCGATCGCGTCCTTCGAGGCTTGAGCGGCCCGCTTCTGAGCCTCATCCGCGTAGAAGATCGCGGTGCGGTACTGGCTCCCCCGGTCGCAGAACTGCCCGCCGCCATCGAACGGGTCGATGTTCGCCCAGAACACCCCGAGGAGCTTCTGGTATGAGACCTTCCCGGGATCGAAGACGACCTGGACGACCTCGGTGTGCCCGGTGACGCCTGCCGAGACCTGCTTGTAGCTCGGGTTCACCACCTTCCCGCCGGCGTAGCCCGACGTGGTGGACACGACCCCCGGGATCTTGTCGAAGGGCGGCTCCATGCACCAGAAGCAGCCCCCGGCGAAGGTGGCGCGAGCGGCGCCTTCCGGGGCGGGCTCAGCGCTCGAGGCTGCGGGCGGGGCACTCCCCAGAAGCGAGAGACCGCCGAGGGCGAGACCCACGGCAGAGATCAACAGCCGAAGCTTCATGATTACGACAACCGGTTGAGGACGCGCAGGGGCACGGCGCTCGGGCGGCTGAGATGGGCCACCTCCCGCTCGTTGGCGAGGAGGCTCTGCAGCGTAAACTCTCCGAGGACCTGGTCCACCGCGGCCTGCAGGCGCCGCAGCACCGGGCGGATCGAGCATTCGGAGTTGTGGAGGCACAAGGCCTCGAGCCCGGCGTGGCGCTCACAGAAGTCCTCGTCGAAAAGCCGCCCCCCGAGGACGGTCACCACCTCGAGCACCTGCACCTCCGACGCCGGGCGCGATAGGCAGTAGCCTCCCGCCATGCCCCGAATTGAGTGCACGAGGTCGGCCCGCCGGAGCAGGCGCATGAGCTTGGCCACGTTCGGAGCTGAGATCCCCTCACGCTCGCTGACCTCGGCGATCGTGAGGCTCGCCCCCTCGCCCGCTTGCGCGATCTGCAGCAGGCAGCGCAGCCCGTACTCTTCTTGAGAGCTCAGCTTCATCGCTATATCAGTCTACATCAGCCCCAGCTGAAGACGAGCCCCGTCGGACATCATGCTGTGGTCCCAGGGCGGATCGAGAACGACTTCGACTTCGGCCGCTCCGACGCCAGGTATCGCGAGCAGCTTGCCCCGCACGTCCTCACGGAGGAAGTCTCCCATCCCGCAGCCGGGGGCCGTGAGCGTGAACTGAACCTCGACCTTCTCCTTGCCGTCCTCGAGAGGCTCGACCTGGCACTTGTACACCAGCCCGAGGTCCACGATGTTCACCGGTATCTCGGGGTCGAACACGGTCTTGAGCTGGTCCCATGCCAGCTCCTGGGTGCTCCGGCCGCCGACCACCTCCGCAGTGAGGGGTTTTGTCGGCTCCTCTCCGATGGCGTCCGCGTCCGCGCCCTCGATCCGGACGAGGTAACCGTGGTCGGTCATGACGGTGTAGGAGCCACCGAGGGACTGGGTGATGTGGACGGTCGTCCCGGAGGTCAGGGTGATCTTGTCGCCGTAGGGGATCGCTGCCACTTCGATGTCGCGGGACAGCGTCCGCGCCTCGTGCGTGCCCATTCTCTACTCCGTGCTCGCATTCGCGGCGCCTTCGAGCGCCGCCTTCATCGTGTGCCAGGGAAGCGAGGCGCACTTGACCCTCATGGGAAACTCGGCCACACCCGAGAAGACGGCGAGCTTGCCCAGCTCCGAACCGGCGCCCTCCCCGGCCTCGGCCGCCTGACTCGGATCAGCGGTGACGAGGTCGTGAAACTTGTCGAAGAGCGCGTTTACGTCCGCGACGCCGCGCCCACGAAGAGCGTCCGCCATCATCGAGGCGGACGCCATCGAGATCGAGCAGCCCGCCCCCTTGAAGCTGACGTCCTCCACGACGTCGCCAAGGACGTGCAGATAGACGGTGACCCGGTCTCCGCACAGCGGATTGTGGCCGTCGGCGTGATGGTTGGCCTCGGGCATCTCCCGGAAGTGCCGCGGGCTCTTGCTGTGGTCGAGGATGAGCTCCTGGTAGAGCTCCCGCAGCTCGTTCACTTGAACGTCTCCCGGACCTTGTCCAGGCCCCG
>CAXMOH010000371.1:0-3027 GCA_964194855.1 uncultured Hyphomicrobium sp. | reverse complement strand
GCCTACTCGACCTCGATCTTGAAGCCTTCAAACAGCCAGCTGTCCGGGCAGTCCATCACTTCCGACCACGAGTCCTCGATATCGGCGGCGGCAGATTCATCGTAGATATCCCAGAACGCTCCCCACTCCGCGAAGGAAGGGACCTTCACGAGTATCCTGAGGTCGCTCGCCCCCATCTCGGCGGCGACCGGGAAGAACACGTACATCTCGACGTTCTCGCCACCCTTCACCGCCCGCGCGGACTTGAGCCACGTCTCGGTCAGTTCGATGATCTGATCTTCGGTCGCTTCGTCCAGAATCTCACATTGGTAGACGTGCCAGGCTTCCTCCGCAGAGGACGGAGCGGCCACGACCACCAGCAGGGAAACGAGCATCAATCGCACGATCGTGTTCATCAACCACCTCTCTCCCGAAGCTCTCGGTGTCACCGATCCGCCTGCAAAAGGGACCAGCGAAAAGAGTGCCTTAACGGCTGGACACCCGCATTTGTTCCCGTGAGCGCAGTACCGTATCGGGTCCGACCGCGAGTGTCAAGGCGATCTCGTCGCCACTAATTCTCTATTCTGGAGATGCTTGGGCGGTCCTCTCGAGCGCTGTCTCCGGGTCGTCGCGGGGTCGTCATCTCCGTCGGGCTGCCCCAGTAGATCCCGGTGGGCAGGCGCATCTCCTTGAGGACCATGCTGAGCGGGAGGAGAGTGGTCTCGGGCTCGATCACCGCGCCCCCCATCACCGTGGCGCCGAAGTTGACGGCGCTGCCGTCCTGGATCTCGGTGCGCTTCACCTTCAGCGTCATGTTCTCCAGGCTGTGGTACTGCAGGAAGCCTCCGACGACACAGTCGTCGCCGAAGGTCACCGCGTTCCAGTCCGAGGCCTGCAGAGGCGAGGTGACGAGGGTCCGCTTGCCGATCCGACACCCCATCCATCGGAGGACGACATTCGAGAGAACGGTCCCCGTGGCGAGCTGCAGGGGCCCTCGGCACCAGGCGAAGAAGCAGTCCTGCGCGAAGAAGTAGGTGAAGTGCCGCAGGGACCAGAACGGGGTCGAGTGAGCGGAGCCCCACTCGCGGCCGACGAGGAGCCTCTTGACGGCCACGCTGGACGTCACCAGGAGAGCCTCCGTGAGAACCAGGGCAGCCAAGGCGCTGAGGAGCACGGGTACGGTCCACCGTAGCAGGACGGTGTAGAGGATCACGTAGGACACGACCTCGGCGACGCGCAGGATGCCGCTGTTGAGGACGTCGTTCAGGAGGACGCGCGCCAGGAAGAGAGGGAGACTCGGTAGCATCTGTCCCTCGCTCTCCCCTTCGGGGCGGGTGCTGGCGAACCTCACCGGAGGGCTTCCCGCCACCGTGAGGGCCTCGGCGGGCCGGGACAGCATCTGGCGCCGGAACTGGATGTCACTCCCCGGGGTGGAGACGCCCAGGAGGAAGTTGCTGGGCAGATGTCCGGACTCGGCGACGCTGTTGTTGCCACTGAAGAAGTTCGCCGGCATGTCGAGAGGCCGAAGGGTCAGGTGCCGGGCCCCGTAGTCGAGCATGTTCGTGAAGCAGGCGTGTGACCAGAAGACCAGGGCATGGGCGCTGGCCGCCTCGGGGACGAGGTTGAGCATGAAGTCGCACTCCGAGGCCCCCAGGCGCGTGAACCGCAGGCCGGCAAGGGCGCGCAGGTACTGCCCGGTGATGGTCCAGGTCCACTGACGCTGGATCTGGTTGAAGAACTTCATCCGGTACATCAGGAAGGCTCCCTTGAGCCCTCTCACGGGATACAACCCCGGCGCCGTGGCCGTCCATCGGAGGAAGAGGCAGCCCAGGACCGAGACCAGGACGAGGGTCACCAGGGTGGTGCCGAAGGCGTAGAGGCCCATGTGCCAGACGATCTCGGCGAGGGGCGCCACCTTGAAGTAGTCGCTGGCGAGCTCCGTTTCCCTGACGGGTATGAACCCGACGGCGAGCCAGGTCACCGCGGCGGTGGGGACCACCAGGAGCCAGAAGTCCAGGAAGACCTGCATGAGGATGTTGAGGGTCTCCAGGAGCCAGAGGGGGGACGCGTACTGGCAATGACGGGCCGTGCGATTCAGCTCGGAGCAGCGGCCACTGAGATGCGCCGGGGCTCCCTCCCACATCTCCCCCGGGCCCACGTCGCCCAGGACGGCCGTGAACGGGGTGACCCAGGCGGCGCGGCCCACCGTCACGTGGTCGGCGACGCCGGCCCGCATTCCGATCTTGCAGCCACTCTCGAGATGCACGGGGCCGATGTGCAGGTCCTGCCCCACCCACCTCGACGTGTGGACGTAGGCCCCGGTCTGGATGGCGACGTCGTCCTCGATGGAGAGCAGGTCCAGCGGTCCCTGGAGCTCCGCATCCTGCGCACACTGCAGGTTGTCGCCCACGGTCGCCCCGAGCCGTCTCAGCAAGTACGCCAGGAGCGGCGCGCTGCGGAATAGCGAGCCCAGGGCCAGGGGGCGGAGCACGGAGTGCTCCAACCGCTGGATGCACCACGCTCGCAGGTGCATGCGGCTCCACCGGGGGTACACGCCCGGCGTGACGTTGTTCTTGTAGAGGTGCCCCCCCATCAAGAGCTTGACCGCCATGACCCAGTGCAGATTGGCGAAGGGCAGGAGATGGGAGAGCAGGTAGATCGAGAAGCCGACACCGACGAACTCCCAGAGATGCGCGGTCAGGAAGAACTCGCCGACCTTCCCGAAGGTGACGAGCGCCAGGAAGCCGATCAGGGGAGGGGAGTACAGCAGCAGCAGGAAGAGGGCCTGCAGGGTGGTGAAGAGACCGACGGAGAGCACCCGAGCCTCCCCCTCGTCGCGCTCGGTGGAGACACGGCCGGAGCGTGCCCCCTCCGGGGGGGGCGGGGCGGCCTCCTCGAGCTCCCGCGGGTGATGGGCCACCTTGCGCGGGGTGTTGCGGTCGCTGAGCAGGGCCCGCACCGGCACCGCCCAACCCGCGGCCCGCAGGCGCGCGGCCAGCCGGGCGATGGCGAGGGAGTGCCCCCCGTGGTCGACGAAGGCGTCGTCCC
>CAXMOH010000370.1:0-4763 GCA_964194855.1 uncultured Hyphomicrobium sp. | reverse complement strand
GTCGAGCTCGGTCGCCCGATCGAGCTGCCGTGCGCGCCGGCCCTCCTCCGAGACCTGGCGGAGCGCGTGGGTGGCGCTCGTCGCCGGGGCGGGAGCATCCGAGGGCTCGTCCTCGAGCTGGTCGATCCCGTGCTTGAGCCGTGCCAGCTCGGCCAGCGCCGCGCTCAGTCGCCGCTTCTCGCCGGACAACGCCCGATTGACGACGAAGGCGAGAGCCGTGTAGCCCAGGGCCGCGGCGGCCACGGGCCACCAGTCCCGGGGCTGAGATGAGAGCGCATCGGCGGCGGCAAGAAGTGTGGCCTGTGCAGCGAATGCCAGCGCCACGGGCAGCTCCTCCGCCACGGCTTGCGCCCCGACGAGCAGCACCATGAGCGGCCAGACAGGAAGCCCCGCCGGCCCGGCGAACTGGACCAGGGCGTCGACGGAGAGCACGAGAAAGGCGTAGAGGGCCAGAGCCTCCGCGCGCTTGTGGCCCCGCAGGCTGGCGAGAAGCGCCGAGCCGGTGACGCCTACACCGATGAGAAGCACGTCCGCCGCCTCGAGCCAGTCCGCAGACGAGTCGCCGCGGCCGAGAGGACGCGCCAGGGCAACGAGCGTGAGCAGGCCGGCGAGCCCGAGGAAGACCTGGCCGGCGCGCCAGCGCACGCGAATGTCGAGTATGGGCTCAGCGGGGGGACGGGGCTCGGCCATGGAAGTGGGTTCGGGGCCTCGGCCGCGATTCTAGCAGCCCCCGGGAGACCGTGGCGGAATGGCTCCGCGAGCGAGACGGGCTCCAGGGCCCGGGCGCCGTCGCCGGCGAGGTTTCTGGTCAATAATGCCGCCGGAATGGACCCCATCAGCTCGCGCGCCATCGCCGAGTACCATGCTCTCCTGAAGGACGATCGGGCCCTGACACAAGAGCTCGAGGAGCGGTTCTTTGCCCGGATGCGCGAGGCGGACCTCACCTTCGGGGGTCGCCTGCTGTGCGCATTCCCCCGTCCCAACCTCGTCGCTCCCGGCGTCTACGAGCAAATCGGAGAGGTGTGCCGCTGCATCTTTCGCGCCATCGAGACCCTCGAGTCCGCCCTCGGCGAGGAGCTGTGGGATCGAGTGGACCTGCTGCCCGAGGAGCGCGAGCTCGCCCGCTTCGACCCGGGCTTCCGCCGCTCGGCGCCTCTGGCGCGTCTCGACTCCTTCGTCACGCCATCGAGCTACCAGTACGTCGAGCTCAACGCGGAGACGCCGGCCGGAGGCGCCTACGCGGACAGGCTGGCCGAGACCTTCCTCGAGATCCCGGCGGTCCGGCGGTTCCAGGAGCGCTGGACTCTCACGCCCTTCCACACCGGGCGCAGGCTTCTCGCGACCCTCCTGGACTGCTACCGCGAGGCGGGGGGACAGAAGGAGAAGCCAACGATCGCGGTCGTCGACTACGAGGACGTTCCGACGCGCGTGGAGCACCACATGGTGCGCGAGTACTTCGAGTCCCGGGGTTGCCCCACGCTCGTTTGCGACCCGCGACACCTGGCCTACGAAGGCGGGCGGCTGCATCACGAGGGACGGACCATCGACATCGTGTACAAGCGACTCCTCGTCAACGAGCTGCTCGAGCGTCGCGACGAGGTGCGCCCGCTGGTCGAGGCAGGCCGCGAGCGGGCCACGGTGATCGTGAACCCGTTCCGATGCAAGCCGATTCACAAGAAGGCGATCTTCGCGGTCCTCACCGACGACGCCGTGCAGGGGCTCTTCAACGACAAGGAGCGCGCCGCGATTCGCGCCCACGTGCCCTGGACCCGCCGAGTGCAGGAGGGTCACAGCGAGCGGGGCGGGGAGGAAGTGGACCTCCCGGCCTTCATCCTCGCCAACCGCGAGCGGCTCGCCATGAAGCCCAACGACGAGTACGGGGGCAAGGGCGTTTTCATCGGATGGGAGATGAGCGACGCCGACTGGGCGAACGCCCTGGCAGAAGCCCTCGAGTCCTCCTTTGTCGTCCAGGAGCGCGTGGACGTGATGCGCCAGGAGTTCCCGCTGCTCTCCTCTGACGAGGGGTCCGATCGTGATCGGGGGAAGGTGCAGTTCGGCGAGTTCGTGGTCGATCTCGACCCCTACGTCTTCGGAGGCGAGGTCGAGGGGTTCCTGACCCGCCTCTCCGCCACGTCCCTCGCCAACGTCACCTCCGGCGCCGGGCAGGTTCCATCGTTTCTCGTCGAGCCCCGCCCCTGATTTCTACTTCTCCTGGAGCTTCTCCAGGTGGGCGACGACCGACCGGATCTTCCGTTCGATCCCAGCGTCGTCGAAGCCGGACTCGGCGTTCTTGAACGCGTCCCCCCACACCGGCATGTCGGGCCCGCCATGGCCACCGACCGGGTCGCGGCCGTCGACGATCCGAATGACCTTGGTAGCCGGGAACGTCCCGCCGTTGCGCTTCGCCAGATGGGTGAGATCGGGAGGCCTGAAACGGAGGCTCTCGGCCAGCGGCCCGTCGCCCCTGGCCTTCTCGCCGTGGCACGTGGCGCAGTACGTACGGTAGGTGTCGCTGCCGGAGACCTCCTGGACCGGCGTCCTGGCGTCCTCCCCGACCCCGATTCCGGGAGCAGCCAGAAGCGCAAGACCTCCGAAGAACACAGCCCATCTCATGTCAGGCCCCTCTCGTCGCGCTCGTCCTCGAGAGGCCGAGCGGTCGGTCCCCGCCGCCAGCCCACGTCGATAATAGGCGCCGGTCCTCGGCGACGGCAATAGGCTTTGTGTTCCCCCGGGCTTTGTGGTGAACTCGCCCGACCACCATGTCCTCGCCAGACGACGCCTCGAGAGCCGTCGGCACGTTTCAGCTCCTCGCCCTCGGCGTCAACGGCATCGTCGGAGTCGGAATCTTCTTCGTCCCTGCGGCGGTGGCGGCCAACGCACCGGGATTCGGCACGGTGTGGGTCTTTGGGCTGACCGGCCTGGTCCTGCTGCCCGCGGCCTTTGCTTTTGCTCGCCTCGGGAGTCGCTTCGACGAAGACGGCGGTCCAGTTGTCTTTGCCCGGGCCGCATTCGGCGAAGGTTTTTCCGTGCTCGTGGGCTGGATCACCTACGTGAGCGCGTTCTTCTCCACGGCGGCCGTCCTCGCGGGCCTCACACAGGCCGTGCTTGCCATGATCGGCGTCGAAGGAGAGCTCGTGCGCCGCCTGGCCGGGCTCGGGATGCTCAGCGTGATCACCCTGATCGTCTTGTCAGGCCTGCGGCTCTCCGCCTGGCTGTGGACCGGTCTCACCGTCCTCAAGCTCGTCCCGTTGCTGCTTCTCCTGGTCGCCTGGTGGGCGTACACGGGGCCGACCGTGTCCCCGGCACCCCCGGTGCCCGGCGTTGGGTGGCTCCGGGCCGGGCTCGTCGCCATGTTCGCCTGCCAGGGCTTCGAGGTCGTTCCGGTCATTGCCGGCCAGGTGCGGTCCTCGGCACGGGCCGTGCCCCGAGCGACCGTGGGCTCGCTCGTTTTGTCCGTGACGCTCTATGTGGGCCTGGCCTGGGCCGGCGTCGTGGCGCTTCCGGACCTCGCCGCCTCCGCGACGCCGCTGGTCGATGCCGCGGGCGTGCTGGGAGGAGCAAATCTCTCGACGATCGTGTACCTCGGCACGAGCATCTCCGCTTTCGGTATCTGCTTCGGAATGATCGTCACGACACCGCGCTACCTCTCCTCGATGGCGGCCGGGGCGGGCGGGCTCTTCGGGCTCGACCGTGTGGCCGCCGACGGAGTGCCACGACGCGCTCTGGCCGTCACGTGGCTCCTGGTCGCAGTGTTTCTGGGGATCGGCGAGTTGGGCGAGCTGTTTGCCCTGTCCAGCCTGACGGTGCTCATGCAGTTCGGGGTCACCGCGGCGGCGCTGCTGGCCCTCGCGCTGCGCCGCGAGCACGGGCTGCGGCCCCGGGACGCCTGGCCGGCGCCTTTGACCCTCCTGATGACCGTGACGCTGGCCGGCTTCGGCGCCACTGCCCGCGAGGGCGTCGTCGCAATGGGAGCGGTCCTGGTCGGTGTCGCGGTGCTCGGGCTGGCCCGACGGTCCCGGCCGGAGTCGCCGCGGGGGGGGCAATAGACTGGAGCGTGCCGGTATCAAGCGGCCTTGAGAGGTCAGGTCACACATGCAGGACTTTGAGACGATCATCGAGCCGTTTCGGATCAAGTCGGTGGAGGCAATCAAGTTCACGAGGCGCGAGGAGCGGGAGGCAGCGCTTCGCGAGGCGGGCTACAACGTCTTTCGGCTGCGGAGCGAGGACGTCCTGATCGACCTGCTGACCGACTCCGGAACCGGTGCGATGTCGGCGTCGCAG
Source organism: uncultured Hyphomicrobium sp. (assembly GCA_964194855.1). Taxonomy (GTDB): domain Bacteria; phylum Acidobacteriota; class Vicinamibacteria; order Fen-336; family Fen-336; genus JAJDNS01. The sequence continues at coordinate 482 of CAXMOH010000370.1, read as the reverse complement.
TGGGGGGCTCTCATGCAGGGAGACGAATCCTACGCGGGGAGCCGTTCCTACTTCCGGTTTCGCGACGTGGTGCGAGACCTCACGGGCTTCGAGCACGTCATTCCCACGCACCAGGGCCGTGCCGCGGAGCGCATCCTCTTCAGCAGCACGCTCGAGCCGGGCCAGGTCGTGCCCAACAACAACCACTTCGACACAACAAGAGCCAACATCGAAGCCGAGCAAGCCGAGGCCCGGGACCTCGTGATCCCCGAGGGGCGTGTGCCGTCTCGGGAGCATCCGTTCAAGGGCAACGTGGACCTGGGGGCCCTCGAGAAGACTCTCGAGAAAGACGGCGACCGCGTTCCGCTGGTGATGGTCACCGTGACGAACAACACCGGGGGCGGACAGCCCGTGTCTCTCGAGAACCTGCGGGGAGTCCGCAGGCTCTGCGACCGCTTCGAGAAGCCCTTCTTCCTCGACGCGTGCCGGTTCGCGGAGAACGC
>CAXMOH010000369.1:0-3523 GCA_964194855.1 uncultured Hyphomicrobium sp. | reverse complement strand
AGCTCCGTCGCCACTGACCTTCCGTCACGATCGACAGGCGCATGCTGTCCAGGTCCAGGCGGACCAGGTCCTCTGTGACGCCCCAGCGGCTGAACAGCATGGCCCGCTCGCCGGGCAGGACGAACGGCCAGACGTAGGCGTAGTACGACTCTCGATCGGGAATCAAGAGCGGTTCAGGCTCGCCCCCGTTGGCGTCGATGCGGTAGAGGCCGGCGTTCCAGGTCGGCGTGAAGATGATGGTGCCGTCCTCGAGCCAGTGCCCCCCAAGGCCGTTCACCGCGTCCGCGAGCCTCACCGGCTCGGCGCCGTCCACACGGACCTTGAAGAACCCGCCTCTCGCGTAGAACGCAATCCATCGCCCGTCGGGGGAGAAGAAGAACCGGTTCGCTTCCTCGGTTCCCTCGAGTCTGTGCAGCTCGCCCTCGTCGAGTCGACGGGTGTAGAGGAGCGGTCGTGAGTAGCCGTCGGTCGAGACGAAGGCGATGCGCTGCCCGTCGCGGGTGATTTCAGGACCAGCGACGAGGGCGTGCCCGTAGGGCAGGGCGATGGATGCCCGGGTGACGTCCCGGAGACCCGCAGGGCCGTCCTCCCGAAGCTGCAGGAGGCCCAGGGCCAGAGCGGCGAGTCCGAGCACCCCGATCAGCATGGCCGCCGGCCGACTGGCGAAGCGCGCTGGTGCGATGGATAGCGCCCCATCACTGACCTCCGGCGATGCCCCGAGCTCCAGGCGTGCGTCGCCGATGTCGCGCAGGCGGACCCGAGGATCGCGCTCCAGGCAACGGCGCACGAGGCGCTGGACCGAGGCGGGCGTGTTTGCGGGGAGCGCGGCCCAGTCCGGGTCGGTCTTCAGCACCGCCGCCAACACGTCGCTGATCGTCTCGCCGCCAAAGAGCTGGCGGCCCGAGAGCATCTCGAAGAGGACCACGCCGAAGGCCCAGATGTCGGCACGCTTGTCGACGGGCTTGCCCCGCGCCTGCTCCGGCGACATGTAGGCGGCGGTGCCGAGGATGACCCCGGCCTGTGTTCCGCTGTGGGCGAGCGTGGGGGACTGGGACAGGTCCGGAACCGACCCGGACGCCGCATCGGGGGCGTACGCCCGGGCCAGACCGAAGTCGAGGACCTTCACCTTTCCATCCGGCGTCAGTTTCACGTTGGCCGGCTTGAGGTCCCGGTGGACGATGCCCTTCTCGTGGGCCTCCTCCAGGCCGTCGGCAATCTGCTTCGCGATCTCCAACGCCTCATCGACGGGGATGGAACCTCGATCGAGGCGCTCCTTCAGGTCCTCGCCCTCCACCAGCTCCAGAGCGAGGAACGGCTTTCCGGCGGCCTCCTCGAGTCCATAGATGGCCGCGATGTTGGGGTGGTTCAGCGAGGCGAGGAGCTGTGCCTCACGCCGGAAGCGGGCCAGGCGTTCGGAATCCTGCGCCACCTCGGGCGGCAGGACCTTGATGGCGACGTCTCGGTTGAGGCTCGTGTCAGTGGCCCGGTAGACCTCCCCCATCCCCCCGGCCCCGAGGGCCGCGGTGATGCGGTAGTGGGAGAGGGTCTGGCCGATCAGATCCGCCATCTCAGCCCTTTCGCTCCGGTTGCCTGGGAAACCGCCTGATTCTACACAGGATGGGGGCAGTGCGCGTGCCTCGGATCCGGTTGCGTTGAGGCTCGACGCTAGCGCTTCCGTTGCCCTTCGCTGAGGAAAGGGAAGGCGACGGTGCAACGGACCCGAGGCGCTGGCTCGCGGTATAGACTACTCGCAACCGCCCCGCTCTCTCCCGCGTTGGGCCATACGGGAGTGTGAACATGCCAATGACGGACCCGATCCTGACCGCGCTGACGCAGATGGAGGAACGCTTCGTCGAGCGAATGGGCGAGTGGCGTCGCGAGCTCCGCCGCGAGATACAGCTCGACATCAATGGTGGCTTCGACGCTGTCAACCTGCGTCTCGACCGTCTGGAGCAGGAGTACCAGATGCTCAAGGCGGGCATGGCTCGTCTCGAGGCAGACGTCGCAACGCTCAAGGCGGACGTCGTAACGCTCAAGGACGACGTCGCCACTCTCAGAAACGACGTGGCCGAGCTGAAGACGACGGTCGAGCGGCTCGATGCCCGGGCCGAGCGCGACCGCCAGGACCGGAACGATCTTGGCGAGCAGGCTCTCGAGTGCCGCCGTCGCCTCGCCGATCTCGAGGGCCGCGTTCAGGAGATCGAGGGACGCCTGCCGCCCGAGTGAGCCTGGTCGGGGTCGGCGACGAGTGCCTCGGAAAACTGAAGCTCACGACTCGGTCTGGACCGAGTCCGATTTTGAGACTCCGTCCAGACGGAGTTTCCACAGGCTCTGCTCCGTCCCGATTCTCCGAAGAGGTGGGTTCAATCCAGCAGGGACCTCCAGTTCAAGACGGCGTGAATCCGAGGTCCTCGGGAGCCTCCGGCGGGGACACTGACGAGGAACCGTTGGCCGTCGGCGGTGACCGCGAAGTGGTCTGTGTTGGGTGTCGCCGGCACGCCTCCAAACAGAGCTACCGGCAGGCCGACCTCGAGTCTCGTCTCTTCTGCGCGAACCTCCACCGCCATCAGCCGTCCAAAGGGCGAGACGTAGAAGAGCTCCTTGCCGTCGCCACGCCACCGGGGCTGCCCTCCCCCTCCGGGCGAGACACGCACCCTCTCCCCGACGCGGCGGAACGGCTCGACGTAGACCTCGAACGCTCCGGACTCGTCGGAGATGTAGGCCAGCCAGCGCCCGTCCGGGGAGACCTGAGCCTCATCCAGCCTGGCGCTTCTCTGCAGGATCGTCTCGGGCTCGGCGTCGTCATGCGGGAGGAGGGCGTCGATGGCGTCGCCGGCCTCGACTGGGTGGTTGTAGAGGAGCACCCCGCCACCGTTCGGCGACCAGTGTTCCGGAAACGCGGTGTCCGGCGAACCCGGGATGCGCGACGCGGGCTCGTTGCCGCCCAGCTTCTTACGGTAGAGCCGGTACGAGGCCTCCCGGCGGGAGCGTGCAGATCCTCTGGACATCACCGCTCGCCAGGCTGACCTTTCGAAGCTCTCTCCCCGCGAAGTAGCCCAGGGACTTCCCATCAGGGGACCAGAAAGGACCGGCCGCCCCCTCCGTTCCAGATAATGCACGACTCGCCCGTGACTGGAGCGAGCGGATCATGAGCCTGGGAGGTTCGTCGGTCGGCCCTGCCACGAACGCGACTCGAAGACCGTCGGGAGAAACCGCCGGCCCACCCCAGCTGCTCACGCGCACCTCGTCGGACATGTCGAGGGAGAAATGGAGTGCGGGCCGTGCCCTGGGGGTTTGCGTCACCTGGCGGACGCCCAGAATCGCGGCCACAGCGGCGGCCACCAGGAACGCCGCGACCCAGAGCCCCCTTTCACGCGTGAGACGTTGCATCTCCGCAGTGGTGGCCGCACGTCCGTCGGCATCGGCTGGGTCTGCAGCTGTTCCCGAGAGGACGTCTTGCAGTTCCAGCCGCGCCGCGCCGATGTCGGGCAGCCGCGTGCGCCGGTCCTTCCTGAGGCACCGG
>CAXMOH010000368.1:0-4639 GCA_964194855.1 uncultured Hyphomicrobium sp. | reverse complement strand
ATCCCGGGTCATCTCCACGATGGTGGCCAGGTGGGCGGAGAACGTGGAGAGGTTCTCGGCGATCGACTGATCGTCGCCGATGTCGGCGTAGATGCTGCGGAAGACGGGCATGCGGCTCCCGGGGGCCGCGGGGATGTGCAGACCCGATTGAGCCATGAGGGCAAAGAGCCCCACCGTCTTGAGCGCGACGGTCTTGCCGCCGGTGTTGGGGCCGGAGATGACCAGCACCGGCTCGGCCTCCCCGGTCTCGAGGCTGACCGGTACCGGCTCGGCGTCCCGGGCGATCCCGAGTCGCTCGGCGACTCCGGGCATGAGCAGCGGGTGGCGGCTGTCTTCGAGCTCGAGGCGCCGATCGTCGACGATCTCCGGTGCGTGGGCGTCCATGTCGTTGGCGACGAGCGCCATGGCCTGCGCGGCGTCGAGCTCTCCGAGGATCGCCGCCATCTCCTCGAGATCGACGCTGCGATCTCCCGCACGGGCGGTCAGATCCTGGAGGATCCGCACGACCTCGCGCCGCTCCTCGTCCCTGAGCGACACGATGTCGTTGTTGAGCTCGACCGCCGGAAGAGGCTCGACGAAGAGGCTCGCCCCGGTGCCCGAGCTGCCGTGGACGATCCCGGGGAGCTGGCCCTTGTTGTCGGCCTTCAGGAGAAGGACATACCGGTCGTTCCGGGTCGTGATGACCTTGTCCTGAAGCAGCCGCTCCGTCTCCCGGGTGTGAAGGTACCCCTCCATCACCGTGGTGAGCTGAGCCCGCAGCCGGACGAGGGCACGCCGGGTCTCGGCCAGCTTCGGCGAGGCGTCGTCGGCCACCTCGCCCGTGGGCAGGAGCGCCCGGCGGAGGGCGGTGGCGACCTCTGAGGTGTCCCGTGCTCCCGAGGCGAGCCTGGCCAGCCGCGGCGTGTCGTCGTTGCGGCTGACGCGGCGGACGATCTCGACGCCCCCTTCGATGAACGAGGCCAGATCCAGGAGCGCCCCGGGCTCGAGATGGGCGCCCTCGACCCGGGCCCCGGCAAGGGCCCCGGCCGGATCGGGCAGATCGTGGTAGGGCTCTCGTCCCAGGGCCTGGAGGAGCCGCCGCGCCTCACCGGTTCGGGCCAGGGCCTCCCGAACGGCCGTGGGATCGGTGAGGGGCTGGAGGTCCTCGAGGCGGATCCGCCCCTGGGCAGACCCCGCCCGCTGGGCGACGAGGGCCCGGATGCGGTCGAATTCGAGCACGCGAAAGGTATGGGCGTTCAATGACTTACAGAGTTCACCGGGGGGCAAGCCCCTGAGTTTGGGCCCACTGCGTCGCTCCTTGGGCCCCCCGGGGGCACCTCTTGCGCGCAGCCGGGATGGGTCTGCGCTGGTAGGAAGGAGAGCGACGGAACAAGGCCAGTCTACAAGATCAGAAGAATCAAGGGTTTTGTCAAGGAAGCGGGCCCGGCGAGCCCCTTTTTAGGCGCGGTTTGCGGCTGCCTGGCCACGCAGGATCAGGCAGGCCAGGTGGGCGGCCCCGAACCCGTTGTCGATGTTCACGACACCCACGCCCGAAGCGCAGGAGTTCAGCATGGCCAACAAGGCCGCAACTCCATGAAAAGAAGCACCATAGCCCACGCTGGTGGGCACGGCGACGACCGGGGCGTCCACCAGGCCCGCCACGACCGACGGCAGCGCTCCTTCCATGCCCGCCACGACCACCACCACGTCCGCCTTCCGGATGGTCTCGGCCCGATCCAGGAGCCGGTGGAGCCCCGCGACGCCCACGTCGTAGATCCGGTCCACCTCGGCCCCGTGGAAGGTGGCGGTCACCGCAGCCTCCTCGGCCACCGGAAGGTCGGACGTGCCGGCCGCGGCGATGGCCACCCGGCCCGGAAGCGCCGGGGCGGTCTCGGCCTCCACGGTGATGCAACGGGCCGCTTCGTGGTAGCGCGCCGAAGGGCGGACCGACACGACCTTCCCGTGGACTTTCGCATCGGTCCGGGTGACCAGCACCCGCTGCCCGCGGGCCGAGATGCGGTCCACGATGGCCACGATCTGCTCGGCGGTCTTGCCCTCCCCGAAGATGGCCTCGGGGAACCCACGCCTCAAAGCCCTGTGATGGTCGACCTTGGCGAAGCCCAGGTCCTCGTAGGGGAGTCCGGCCAGTTGCTCCACGGCACCGGCCGTGGACAAGGCGCCGGTGCGCACACGTTCGAGCAGCTCCTCGAGCTTGCGGGGGTCCATTGACTTGACGTTCGGTCCGATTTACCTTGTTTTGTTACGCATCTGAGATGTTCCCTTGAGGGTCGCGGGCGTGTCAAGGGAGGCGTGGTCGTGCGGCCGTCCGGACGGCCCCCACGATGAGCGCGAGAAAGGGCGGTCGAGGGTCATGAGCCCACTCGAGTCCGGAATCCTGGGACTCTATTTTCTGACGCTGGTCATCCTGGCCATCCTGGGCCTTCACCGCTACGTGATGGTGTGGCTGTACTTCCGCAACCGGGATCGCCGGGCGGAGGCTCACCCCCTGCCCCTGCGCCTTCCCCGGGTGACGGTCCAGCTCCCGATCTTCAACGAGATGTACGTCGTGGAGCGGCTCCTCGAATCGGTCGCGGCCATCCGCTACCCGAAGGAGCTCCTCGAGATCCAGGTGCTCGACGACTCCACCGACGAGACCTGCGCCATCACCCGTCGGGCCGTGGAGCGCCATCGCGCCCTCGGCTTCGACGTGCGCTACCTCCACCGTGAGGAGCGCACCGGCTACAAGGCCGGGGCCCTCGCTGCGGGGCTGCGTGTCGCCACCGGCGACTTTCTCCTCATCTTCGACGCGGACTTCGTGGCCCCCCCCGATATCCTGGAGAAGACGGTCGGGAGCTTTTCCGATCCGAAGGTCGGCATGGTTCAGGTCCGTTGGGGGCACATCAACCGCGACTACTCGCTGCTGACCGAGGTGCAGTCGATCATGCTCGACGGGCACTTCGTGATGGAGCACGGGGGGCGGAGCCGTTCGGGGCGCTTCTTCAACTTCAACGGCACCGCCGGGATCTGGCGGCGCAAGGCCATCGAGGATGCCGGGGGCTGGCAGCACGACACCCTCACCGAGGATCTGGACCTGTCCTACCGCGCCCAGCTCCGTGGCTGGCGCTTCGCCTACCTGCAGGACGTCGTCTCGCCGGCGGAGCTGCCGGGGGAGATGAACGCCTTCAAGGCGCAGCAGCAGCGCTGGGCCAAGGGTTCGGTCCAGACCTTGAAGAAGCTCCTGCCCCGGGTGCTGGCCTCGGACCTGCCCTGGTGGATCAAGGTCGAGTCGACGTTTCACCTCACCGCCAACCTCGCCTACCCGATGATGGTGCTGCTGGCGGCGCTTCTCTTTCCGGCCACGCTCCTGCGCTACAACATGGGTTGGCAGGAGATGCTCGTCGTCGACCTGCCCATCTTCCTGGCGGCCTTTGCCAGCGTCTGCTCTTTCTATGTCTTCTCCCAGAAGGAGCTCTTCCCCGAGACGTGGCCCTCGCGTCTCAAGTACATCCCGGCGGTCCTCGGCATCGGTATCGGGATCAGCATCAACAACGCCGCCGCGGTGATCGACGGTCTCCTGGGCGGGCCGTCCGAGTTCAAGCGGACGCCCAAGTACCGGATCGAGGGCGCGGCCGACCAGTGGAAGCAGAAGCGCTACAAGGGCGCCGTCGGATGGATCCCCTACGTCGAGCTCGCTCTCGGTGTCTACTTCACCGTCGTCGCCTTCTATGTCCTGGCCCACGGTCTCCTCGGCACCCTGCCCTTCATCGGGCTCTTCCAGGCCGGGTTCCTCTACACCGCGGGGATGTCGCTCGTGCAGGGTTTCGACTGGCTGGTCCCGCGACAGCTGGAGGCCTGAGCCTCCTGCGCCGGCTCCCGGCCCGCCCTGCGATGATGGCGGGCGGATGAGATGACGGCCTACCTCGATTCGAACGCGACCCGGACCGGCGTCCAGCGGGTCCTCTGGCTGACCCTCGGACTCAACCTCGTGGTGAGCGGGGGCAAGGTCTTCGTCGGGCTCCTCTCGGGCAGCCTCGCCATGGTGGCCGACGGCTATCACAGCCTGGTCGACGGCTCGAACAACGTGATCGGCCTGATCGTGGCCGCGTACGCCTTCGCCCCACCGGACCGGGGACACCCCTACGGGCACCGCAAGTTCGAGACCGCCGCGGCCGCCGCCATCGGCGTGGCGCTCCTCGTCCTGGCCTATCACGTTCTCGAGGGAGCTCTCGGTCGCATCGGCTCTCCGGCGCTCCCCGAGATCGGCTTCCTCAACTGGGTGGTCATGTTCGTGACCATGGGCGTGAATCTCTTCGTGAGCTGGTACGAAGAGAGGGAGGGCCGGCGCCTCCAGAGCGCCTTCCTCCTGGCGGACGCCACCCACACCCGGTCCGACCTGTTCGTTTCTCTCGGCGTCGTGGGCTCGTTTGCCGCCGCGCGCGCCGGGATCGGCTGGGCCGACCCGCTGGTGGCGGTGATCATCGCCGCGGTCATCTCCGTTCAGGCGGTCCGGATCCTCGTCTCGGCGTTCCACGTCCTCACCGATCGGGCGGCGATCGCGCCCGAGCGGATCGAGACGCTGGCGCTGTCGGTGCCGGGAGTCGAGTGGGCAGGGCAAGTCCGCACACGGGGTCGGGGGGACGCCGTCTACGTGGACCTGACG
>CAXMOH010000367.1:0-3293 GCA_964194855.1 uncultured Hyphomicrobium sp. | reverse complement strand
ACCAATGGCGCGAGGAGGAGCGCGAGGGGCGCCCCGAGGGTCAGCGCCGCGGAGACGGCGGCGAGCGCCATCGACGTGCCCAGGAAATGCAGCGCCCGGTTGACGGGATGGACGTGCTGCGACACGTAGTACGGCCAAAACGCTTCGAAAGACGAGAGCTTGCGCTCCACCGTGACCTCCCTCCCGTGCCCTGACGGGTCGGACCAGGATTCACCCTCTCGTACGTCTCCCAGATGGTGGCCGATCATGACGCGGGAGGAGACCGAGTGCAAGACTTTCTCGCGCCACTCGCGGACGAAGGCGGTCCGGACGACGCAAGCGGCGTCTTTCGTGGAACTTGAGCGTGCGAGAGTCTGCGACACCCGGATCGGCGCCACCGGCTCTGCCACGTTGACGCACCCTCGTGGCCGTGACTATCCTCCTCAGCCGTCTCACATCCGAAGAGAGGAGCCCTTCTTGTCGATGACTCGATCCTTCGCGCGCCTGGCCGTCACTGCGGCGCTGGCGTCGCTCCCATTCACTCTCTGGGCCGAGACGTTCAACGCGACGGAGATGATGGACCTGAAGCGTATCTCCGACCCACGGGTCTCTCCGGACGGACGACGGGTGTTGTTCGTGCTCACGACCGCCGACCTGGCGGCCAACTCCAAGACCTCCGACCTCTGGATCGTCCCTGTCGCCGGCGGCGAGCCGCGCCAACTCACGTCGAACCCCGCCTCCGACTCGAGCCCCCGCTGGAGCCCGGACGGCGGCCGGATCGCCTTCGTCTCCGCCCGAGAGGGCCAGGCTCAGGTCTTTCTTCTCGACCTGTCCGGCGGCGAGGCGCGGCGGGTGACCTCATTCGAGGGCGGGGTGACGACCGTGTCCTGGATCGACGACCGGCGACTGCTGGTCGGGGCCGAGGTCTTCCCCGCCTGTGGTGCGGACGAAGAGTGCAACGCCGAGAGGCTCGAGGCCCTCGAGACTCCCTCCAGAGTGCGTGTATACGACAACCTCTTGTACCGGCACTGGGACACGTGGGACGACGGCCGCCGACAGCACCTCTTCGCGGTGAGCGTCGACGGGGAAAGCGCGACCGATCTCACTCCCGGGCCGGACGACGTGCCGCCGTTCAGCCTCGGCGGCCCCGAGGGGTTCTCCGTTTCGCCCGATGGCAAGGAGGTGTGCTTCTCCCGCAAGGAGGCCCGGGAGGAGGCCTGGTCCACGAATGGCGACGTGTGGGTGGTGCCCTCCACCGGCGGCCAGCCCGAGCGCGTGGCGGATGGGCCCGGTGACGAGGGCGGATGTCAGTACAGCCCCGACGGCCGGCTCCTGGCCTGGCGCATGCAGGAGCGGGGAGGCTACGCGGCCGACCGCTGGCAGGTCGTGGTGCTGGACCGCTCGACCGGCGCCACGCGGAACCTCACCGCGGGCTTCGACCGCCAGATGGATTCCTTCACGTTCTCTCCCGACTCCCGCACGATCTATCTGATCGCCCAGGACCGGGGCCGCAGTCATGTGTTCGCCGTGCCGACCGCGGGAGGCGCGCTCACCCTGGTGCTCGGTGGGGGCAGCTTTGGCGACCTCTCGGTCCTCCCGGACGGACGAACGATCGTCGGAACCCAGACCGCGTACACCCATCCGAGCGAGATCGTCCGCTTCGGCGCGGACGGGCGCGGCCTCGAACGCGTCACCCGGCTGAACGACGCCCTCCTGGCCCCCTTCGGCCTCCGCCCCTCCGAAAGCGTCACCTACCAGGGAGCGGGCGGGCAGCCCATCCAGGCCTGGATCGTGAAGCCCCCCGACTTCGACCCGGGGAAGACGTACCCCCTGCTCGTGCTGATCCACGGCGGACCCCAGAGTGCATGGTCCGACGCCTGGAGCTTCCGCTGGAACCCGCAGGTCCACGCGGCGGCCGGGTACGTGGTGCTCCTGCCCAACCCCCGGGGCTCGGTCGGCTGGGGACAGGCCTTCACCGACGAGATCCGCGGCGACTGGGGGGGCAAGCCCTACGAAGACATCATGAAGGGGACGGATTACGCGGAGGCGCTGCCCTACGTCGAGAAGGGCCGCACCGTGGCCGCCGGAGCGTCGTACGGCGGCTACATGGTCAATTGGATCGCCGGCCACACGGATCGCTTCCGGGCCCTCGTCTCACACGACGGCTTGTTCGATCTGGCGGCCTTCTACGGCACCACCGAGGAGCTGTGGTTTCCCGAGTGGGACCTCCAGGGGACCTATTGGACGAACCCAGGGATGTACGAGCGCTGGAACCCGCGGGGCTTCGTGCAGAACTTCAAGACGCCCACCCTCGTCATCCACGGCGAGCTCGACTACAGGGTCCCGCTAGAGCAGGGTTTGGCGCTGTTCACCGCCCTTCGAAGGCAGGGCGTGCCGTCGCGCCTCGTGCTCTTTCCGGACGAGAACCACTGGGTCCTGAAGCCCGCCAACTCGGTGCGCTGGCACGAGGAAGTCCTCGGCTGGCTCAACCGGTGGACGAAGAAGGAGTAGTCCCCCTCCATGGGTCGAGCGTCGCGGGGCCGACGATCCGAAGTCGTCGCGAATCAGCGGGACCGACGACGTGTCAACGTCCAGTTCTCGATGGACAATCCCTTCACGCGTTCGAACTCCGTCGTGTTGTTCGTCACGAGCGTGAGGCCGAGACTCCGCGCGTGTGCTGCAATGAACAAGTCGTTGGCACCGATGAGAGCTCCGCGCTTCTTCAGGTCCGCCCGAATCTCGGCGTAGTGAGAAGCCGTGTCGTCGTTGAAGTGTAGCGCCTCGACGTACGGTAGCAACGCGGCGAGCGCTGCTGCATCCTGCTTGCGGCGCGGCGATATTTCGACACCGTAGAGCAATTCAGCCCGGGTGATGAACGACATACAGACGTCGGTCACAGGCACGGCCTGCAACCGGCGCAGCACCGGCGGGCTGGACCGCTTCATGATGTAGGAGCACGTGTCTGTGTCCAGCATGTACCGGGCCATCAAGGCTCGCGCTCCTGCACTGGCAGGTCCTCGACGTCGCCCATGAACGCGTCCGACGCGACGGCGGCGCTCTCGAGGTACGGACCCCAGTCTCGCGGGCGGGGAGAGAGGATCACGTCCTCACCCTCTTTGCGGATGAAGACCTCGTTTGTGGAGAACTGGTACTCCTTGGGCAGCCGCACGGCCTGGCTGCGGTTGGTCATGAAGACTTTGGCGGTACGCGGCATGGTCAGCAACCTCCAGAAATGGGTGCCATATACGTGAGTATATCCCATCCCATCCGCTCTCGGCCGGCGCGCCGGTTTCGCCTACACTTGGGGCCGCCGG
>CAXMOH010000366.1:0-4883 GCA_964194855.1 uncultured Hyphomicrobium sp. | reverse complement strand
TTGACCGCCAGACCGTGCCGAGTCGGCCAGGATGAAGGCGGGGCTCCTGGGTGAAGGGGGTCGACTGTGCGTGTTTTGTGCGCGTGCACGAGTCCACAGGAGGCACTCAGGGCACAGTTCGGGGCGCTCATTTGTGCCTCCTCTGCCGTGTTTGCCCTGGAGTGGTGGGGGAGCCCATGGTTCGATTCCCACCCGCTTCCGCCAGCCTGTCTCAACTCGGTCCGGAACGAGTTGAATGTCAGGGCATCAACTCGGGGCGCCCGAGTCACGCTCACACGCCGACCCTCTTTGGCAAGGGCTCGTTGTCTGCCCGGCCGGCTCGTCAGCTGCCTTCAACAACTTCCTTTTGTGAGACCTGACCCCAATGCCGCAATGCCGTGACCCCAATGCCGTAGACTCGACGTCCTCCCGGGAGGTCAGGATTGTCCGCGACAGAGACGGCCGGGGTCCCGCAAGTCCAAAGAACGCGGCCGAGCGGCAGGCACGCCGCTTGCACCCCTTTCCTGCCCAGGATCTCCCTGATGAGCTTGTTTCGTCCCGTTAGCCCGATCGCGCTGGCGGTTGCGATTGGGGGCCTCGCCCCGGTCGCGGCCCAGGACACCCCTACCTTCACCAGCGACATCGAGTTGGTCGTCGTGGATGCCGTTGTCCTGGATGGCGACGGCGAGCCGGTGGCGGGCCTGGGGCCCCAGGATTTCGAGCTCCGGGACGGAGGAGACCTCCGCGAGATCCTGAGCTTTGAGGCGCTCGACGTCGCACTCGAGCCAGCATCTTCCTCTCGGGAGGTCCGGCGCATCACGACGAACACGACGAACACGACGAACACGACGAACACGGATGACCGTTCGGAGCGGGTCCTGGCGGTTCTCTGGGACGACCTCCACCTCAGCCCATCCTTCGCGGAACGAGCGAGGCAGGCGCTTCGCCCGTGGCTCACCGAGCGTCTGGCGAACGGCGACCGCATCGTGGTGGCGTCGACGAGCGGATCCTGGCACGTCGTCGAAGACGCGACGGGCGAGGGGGTGCTCCTGAGCGCTCTCGACGGGCTGAAAGGAGAACGGCCGCCTCCCGCAAGCCCGGATCGCGTCAGCGACTACGAGGCGTTGGCCATCAGCCGGGGGAACGCCCTGGTGTTCGAGGTGGTGTCTGGGCGCTTTGCCGCCGGGGACGTCCCCGGATGTGGCGATAGTCAGGCTGCACTTGCAACCCCGTGCCCGGTTCTGAATCGCGCGCATGAAGCTGCGTGGCCGGCTCGGAATCGCCTCGCGGCCACGCTCCAGGCACTGGCGTACCTCTCGGATGTGCTCGCAGTCGGGAGAGGCCGCAAGTCGATCATCCTCGTCTCCGAGGGCTTCCCGCAGGACCCGGATGCCTCCTCGATCGAGTTCGACGAGGTCGTCCGCGCCGCCCAGCGGGCGAACGCGGTCTTGTTCGTCCTCGATCCGGCCGGCCTGCGCGCGAATCTCGGGCCGAGCGCGGCCGCCCGCGGGGGCACGCCCCTCGACCAGGGCCTGGCCCATGCCATCCTCCTCGGCGACCAGGCTGGCTCGGAGCTGCTGGCTCGCGACACGGGTGGCTTCGTCCTGCGTCCGAACGATCTCACGAGAGGGCTCGAGAGAATCGCCAGGGAATCGGAAACGCACTACCTTCTCGGCTTCGCCCCGTCCCCGGCCGCGGAGTCGGGAGCCTTTCGGCGGATTTCCCTGGAGGTTCAGCGATCCGGCCTGGATGTCCGGGCCCGATCCGGCTACACGGTCGGGGGTCGTCCGCCATACGACCCGGAGGAGGAGCTCCGACGGACGGTCGAGGCTCCTTTCGACCTGCCAGGCTATCCCCTGCGCGTGGCGACCTGGGTCCTCGAGCCACAGTCATCGCAATCGAGCCGTGTGATGGTCGGTGTGGACGTGGCCTCGCCCCTGGGAGAGGTTGCTTCCAGGTCCGCGCCGCGGAAGGTCGATCTCTACCTCGAGGTCCAGGGCGCGAAGCGCAGCTGGCGGGAGGGTCGTGAGCTGGTCCTCGATTCGCGAGCGGGCTCCAGGGAGGAGGCCGGGCAACTCGTGCTCCTGGCACTCGATCTGCCCGCGGGAAGGTTTCGTGCCCGTGCCGTCGTGCGTGAGCCGGACGGACACGTTGCCGGAGCCGTCACCCACGTGTTCGAGGTCCCCGGGGCCGATGCCTGGCACCTCTCGACTCCTCTTCTATCGCCGTCGCTTGGCGTCGACCCTGACGGGCTGGCCACGACTCTCCAGTCAACGATACGACGAACCTTCGAGGTCGGGGGAAACCTCTACGGTCAGTTCACGGTCTACGCGACACCCGGGGAGCCCGCCTCCGTTGCGGACCGCCTGAGCGGCAGCTGGACCCTGCGGCGGACGGACTCCGCAACGTCCGAGTGGTCCGGCTCCTTGCCTCTCACGGGCTCCAGGGAGGGCGAGGTCGTGTGCGGCTTCAGCTTGCCACTGGCGGATCTCGCCCCCGGCGAGTACGAGCTTGCCTTGCGCGTCCGCGACGATCTCGAGAGGCGGGAGCTCGAGACCGTCGAGATTCTCACCCTTGCCCGTACGGGGGATGCCGGACGTAGGTGAGGCATCTTCCAGAGCAGGGGACGCCTTGCCCTCGCTCACGACGTCCGTCGACCTCCTCGAGGCCGTGTATCGCCGCGATGTTGGGATGGTTGAGGGAGGCGAGGAGATGGGCCTCGCGCTGGAAGCGGGCGAGGCGCTCGGAGTCCCCGGTGACCTCGGACGGCAGGACCTTGATCGCCACCTCCCGGCCGAGTTTCGTTGCGATGGCTTTGTCCTTTCGTCCCGGGTACAAGGTCCAACCTCCCCGCGAGGATGCCTCGGGAACGGCTCTGGCGAGGGACGGGGATGACGAGTGCTGCCGGGCGACGCGCCGGGCTATCATTGAGACGGTCGCCGCGGAGTCGGTGCAGCTCCTAGAGGGCCCCGCGGACGACCCTCGACCAGCATGGGAGCCCATATGTACGGCAGAGCCCTCACCCTCTCTTTGTGCCTCGCGATGGTAGCGGACCCTGGGGCGGAAGCCTCCGACTGGAAGCGGTGGCGTGGACCGTTTCGCACCGGGATGGCCGTCGGGGGCGCGCCGCTCCGTTGGGACGACACGACGAACCTGGTGTGGAAGGTCGCGATCCCGGGCCGAGGGCATTCGACTCCGCTTCTCGTGGGCGACCGGCTCTTCTTGACGACGGCGGTTCCGACCGGACGAGGCTCCGGTCCCACGGGGCCCGGCCGCGCGGGCGGGGGTGCGGCCGCCGGGCTGGAGCACCGGTTCGAGGTGCTGTCGATCGATCGCGCCAGCGGCGACGCCGTCTGGCAGCGCACCGCGGCGGTGGCGACGCCTCATGAGGGATATCACCACGTCTACGGGAGCTTCGCCTCCAACTCGCCCGTGGCGGATGGTGAGCGGCTGTTCGCCTTCTTCGGGTCGCGCGGGCTCTACGCCTATGACCTCGCGGGCACGCTCCTCTGGGAGAAGGACTTCGGCGTCCAGATGCGTATGGACATGCAGTTCGGGGAGGGCACTGCGGTCGCCCTCCACGACGGCCGCTTGATGCTGCACTTCGATCACCTCGAAGGCGGGTTCCTCGTCATGCTCGATCCCGAGAGCGGCCGCGAGATCTGGCGCACGGCGCGCGACGAGCGATTCAACTGGGCGGAGCCCTACGTGGTGGAGCACGGCGGCGAGCGTCAGATCGTCATGAGCGGGCTCAGCGTGCGCGGCTACGACTTCGAGAGCGGGACGTTGGCGTGGGAAGTCGAGGGACTCGGCGAAAACACGATCCCTCAGCCGGTCCAGCACGAGGACCTCGTCTTCGCCATGAGCGGTCATACGGTGAAGAAGATCATGGCGATCCGGCTCGGCGGGACGGGCGATCTGACGGGAACGGACGCGATCGCCTGGTCGACGTCCCGCGGCGCGCCCTACACCCCGTCACCGTTGCTACACGACGGTATCCTCTACGTCCTGACCGACAACGGCCGGTTGAGCGCGTTCGATGCCGAGACCGGCGACGCCCACTACTTGCAGCAGCGGCTTCCGAGGCAGTACAGCTTCAAGGCGTCCCCGGTGGGCGCGAACGGCAAGCTCTACCTCGCGAGCGAGGACGAAGACGTCGTCGTCGTGCGGATGGGTGAGACGTTCGAGGTGCTCGCGACCAACACCTTGAAAGGCCACTCCTTCATCGCGTCTCCCATCATCGTCGATGGTGATATCTACCTGAGGAGCCGTACGCACCTGTTTCGCATCGGAAGCACCGAACCCTCCTCCGGGGAGTGAAGACGTCCGACTCAGTTCCTGCCGGGTTCGCCCGCGGAACGATCCGGTCGATGCATTGCGGCCCCGTCCTCACTGACCGCCGATTGGTCCCGCGCTCCTCGGGTTCCCGCCCCGGTGCGCGGCGAGATCACCGGGAAGATGCTGCGCGTCGTGCCGGGCTTCTCCGTCCCCGACGCTGTTCTCGTGGCGCCCGGCGGTCACAGCGGCATCGAGGGCCCTGATCCGGTACATGATGCGGCCGCCCGTCGGCTGAGATCGCTACGCCGAACGGCCGCCCCGTGTCGTCCGCATCTGAGTGCTCGCCCGCGGCGAGACGCCCGCATCCGGGGTGACTATTTGAGTGACCTCTGCCCGATTCTCGAGCCGACTGTGCGTGTTTTGTGCGCGTGCGCCAGTCCACAGGGGGCACTCAGGGCACAGTTCGGGGCGCTCATTTCTGCCTCTTTTGCCGTGTTTGTCCCGGTTTGGTGGGGGAGCGCATGGTTCGATTCCCACGCGCTTCCGCCAACTTGTCTCAACTCGGTCCGGAACGAGTTGAGTGTCAGGGCATCAACTCGGGGCGCCCCGAGTTCGCGCTCACGCGC
>CAXMOH010000365.1:0-2627 GCA_964194855.1 uncultured Hyphomicrobium sp. | reverse complement strand
CGCCGAGGTCGATCTTGGTGTGCTCCTCGATGATCTCGGGAGCGGCCTCGAGGGCCACCTGGACGACGCTCAAGGGCAGGTTGACACTGATCTTGGACTGGTCCTTCGCCTCTTCGACCCGGATGTGAATCCAGGCGGTGTCGGCCTGGACGGGGGCGGCGGCGAGAACCACCAGGGCCACGAGGCCGATGCCGGCCAGCAAGCGCTTCTTCATTGCTTTTCCTCCGTGTGGCCCGGCCCGTGCCCGGCCTCCTCGTACTCACTGGAAGGGTGAGCGTTCACATTGCTTAACGGTCGCCGAGTCCTCCGGGTTCTGCTATTTTTCGCGTTCAACGCGTTGGACGCCGGAGGGCCTGTTGTTCCGACGCTCCTCCTGTAGACTCCCCGCCATGTCTTCGAAGGCCCATCGGGAGCTGTGGCTGGTCCGCCACGGCGAGACACCGGCCAGCCGGGGACGGACCCTCGCCGGCTGGACCGACGTCCCCCTCACCGAGCGAGGCCAGCAGCAGGCTGCGGCGCTCCGGCCGGTGCTGGAGAACGAAGATTTCGACGGCGTCTGGTCGTCGGATCTGATCCGAGCCGTCACGACCGCTCGCCTCGCCTGGGGCGAGCCGAAGCAGGACCGGCGGCTGCGAGAGATGGGGTTCGGCGAGCTCGAGGGTGCCGATTTCATGACCCTGGAGCCGAAGCTGCAGGACGGCATCCTGCAGTTCAACGATTTCGCCGCCCCCGGGGGCGAGAGCCTCGAAGAGCTGCACACGCGCGTGATGTCGTTCATCGACGTGCTGCCCATGGGTCAACACCTCCTCTTCACCCACGGAGGTGTCGTGCGGCTGTTCGCGCGGGAGCTGGGGCACGACCGCTTCGTTCCCACCGGAACGCTCCTCGTTGCGAACTGGGATTCCCGAACGCTGCTGTCGGTCCGGGAGGGCGAGGGCACGCCCCGGGACGAGAAAGCCGCGGTGATAGGAGGCCGCACATGAAATCCCCTTCAGACGGTGACGGGATGGACCGCCGCGGATTCCTCGGCGTGGGAGCGCTGAGTGGCGCGGCGGCTCTCACCGGCGCCTGCCGGCCCGCCACGACGCCAGGGGCGTCGCAAGACGTGGACGCCTTCCGCGTCCCCCCGTTCGAGTTCGAGGAGGCCACCGTCGTGGAGCTCCGCGCGAAGATGGCCTCCGGAGAGCTCACCGCGCGACGGCTGACCGAGGCTTACCTGAACAGGATCGAGGCCCTCGACAGCCAGGGTCCCATGCTCCGAAGCGTGATCGAGACCAACCCCGAGGCGCTTTCGATCGCCGAGGCACTCGACGACGAACAGAAGACCGGGAGCCCCCGGGGACCGCTCCACGGGATCCCGGTGTTGCTCAAGGACAACATCGACACCGCCGATGGGCTCACGACGACGGCCGGCTCGCTTGCCCTCGAGGGCTCGATTCCCGCACAGGACTCCCACGTCGCCCGGCAACTGCGCGACGCGGGTGCGGTGATCCTCGGAAAGGCCAACCTGTCGGAGTGGGCCAACTTCCGCTCCGAGCAGTCGACCTCGGGCTGGAGCGGCCGCGGTGGCCGGTGCCGCAACCCCTACGCCCTCGACCGCAACCCGTGCGGATCGAGCTCCGGTTCCGGCGTGGCCACCTCGGCCAACCTCTGCGCCCTCGCCGTCGGAACCGAGACGAACGGCTCGGTGGTGTGCCCCTCCACGGCAAACGGCATCGTCGGCATCAAGCCCACCGTCGGTCTCGTGAGCCGCGCCGGCATCATCCCCATCTCCCACACCCAGGACACCGCGGGGCCCATGGCGCGGACGGTCGCCGATGCCGCAGCCCTCCTCACCGCCCTCGCAGGCGTCGACCCCCGGGACGACGCCACCGCTGCCGCAAAGGGCCACATCACCGACTACACGGCCGCGCTCGATCCCGGCGCCCTCGAGGGAGCTCGTATCGGGGTGGCCCGGAAGATGGCCGGCTTCCACCCGGCTGTCGATGCCCTCCTGGAGGAGGCTCTCCACGCGCTCGAGCGACAGGGGGCCGAGGTCGTGGACCCCGCCGATCTGCCGGACTTCGAGGAGCTGCCGAGCTACGACGTGATGCTCTACGAGTTCAAGGCCAACCTCAACGCCTACCTCGCCTCGCTCGGACCCGATAGCCCGGTGAAGACGCTCGAGGAAGCCATCGCCTTCAACGAGGCCCACCGCGACCGGGAGATGCCCTACTTCGGCCAGGACATCTTCCACAAGGCCCAGGAGAAGGGACCTCTCACGACGCCCGAGTATCGTGAGGCCCTCGAGACGTGCCGCCGGATGACGCGCAAGGACGGGCTCGATGCGGTTTTCGCGGAGCACCGTCTCGACGCCCTCGTGGCGCCGACCGGCGCGCCGGCCTGGATGACCGACCTGGTGAACGGGGATCACTACATCGGGGGCAGCTCGACGCCGGCGGCCGTCTCCGGCTACCCGAACGTCACGGTGCCCATGGGCTTCGTCTTCGGGCTGCCGGTGGGCCTGTCGTTCATGGGCCTGGCCTGGACCGAGCCCCGGCTGATCGGCCTCACGTACGCCTTCGAGCAGGCGACACGGCACCGCAAGCCGCCAGGGTTCCTTCCGACGGTCGACCTCTCAGCCTAGG
>CAXMOH010000364.1:0-2635 GCA_964194855.1 uncultured Hyphomicrobium sp. | reverse complement strand
CGAAGCGTGGCCTGGCGGGCATCGGCGAAGGTGGCGGAGGGTGTCAGGTACGCTGTGAAACCCCGATAGAAAATCCGCTCCGCGTCTACCCGTCGCCCCGGACCGAGACCGTCGACGTGCACCCCGGACGTGCGGTTGATGCCTCCCTCGATCAGGAGGTAGAAGGCGTGGTTGGCGATGGCGCTGTTGTGGTGGACGCCGCCGTTGTCCAGCCGGCCGCGGTAGAGGTTCGAGTAGTGATCGGGGTCGCAGATCCCCAGCGCCTCCGAACAGAACATCGACGGATTCTCCATCGATCGGACGGCGAATCGTCGAGGGTTGAACGCGAACGAGAGGTCCTCGCCCAGGAAATAGTCCGCGTGGAGCCGCGCGGCACCCGGCGGCTGATAGAAGAACTCACCCCCCGTGGCCATGATGTCGGAGAAGGCCTCGTTGAGCGCTCCCGATTCTCCCTGATAGATGCCGTCCCATGTGTACTGCGTCACCCCGTGGGTCATCTCGTGGACGACCACATCGAGCGCTCCGGAAAAGGCATTGAAGATGCCGTCGCCGTCGCCGTAGAACATGGCGTTCTGCAGGGGATCCCAGAACGCGTTGGCGAAGCCCAGGGAGCGGGGCACGAAGTGGGTCACGCTCTTCACAGGAAGGTCCTGTCCGTCGATCCCACGGCGCCCGTGCTGTTTGAAGTAGTAGTCGTAGGTCCAGCCCGCGTAGACGTGAGCGTCCACCACGGCCCCGTCGACCCAGGTGTTGTTGATACTGCGGGCGAGGTACTTGGGGTCGATGTGTTCTTCGGCGAGTGCCCGGCTCGTGATCGTGAGGTTGTAGAGGAAGTCATAGGTCGCCACGGCCGGCGGCCGCAGGCGGTCGTCGGCCCGGAAACCCTCCGCCACCGAGCTCGCCGAGACCTTCTTTCGATCCCCCCACACGCCCGTCCCCAGGCCGACCGAGGAGTCGGTGCGCAGGTCGGCGTAGTGCCACACGACGGCGCCGCTTCGAGCATCGACGAAGACGCGATCGAGATGGTGGTCGAATCGGATCCAGAGAGTCCAGGTGAGGAGCGCCCCATCGTTCCACGGCAGGAGGACCAGCTCCGGCGTCCCGACGCCGAGGGCGCCCCGGGGGTAGGTGGCCTCGGCCGCTCGGACGGCCTGGTCGGCCGAGAGCGCGGGGTCGACGTCGGCCGCGATGCCTTCGTCGATCCACCCGAAGAGGCTCAGCGTGCGCCCCTTCCCGTCCACCTGCTCCACGAGCTGGGCCCCGAAGACGCGCACGCCGTCGACGCGCTGATCGTAGCGGCGGTGGCTCCGCCCGGGAAAATCCGGATCGGGCTGCGTTCGAACGAGGGCGACCGCCCCCTGCCGCTCGAGGGCTGCGATCCGTGCACCGGGATCGGAGCCGGCCCCTCCCTCCGCATCGCGTCCGGAAGGCGCCACCAGTGCGAGGACGGGCAGGGACAGGGCGAGGGCGGGGAGCACACGGCGTGCGAAGGAGCGCATGAAGCTGCAGCGACTATAGGGGTGGGCCTCGGGAACCGTCAAGCCCGGGGCTCGGGTGCCTGCCGAATGGAGTAAGCTCCCCGGATCGGGGCGAGCCCGCCCCCTGGGAGCCGCCATGCCCTACGTGATCCGCCGCGCCGAGTACTTCCACGCGACCATCGGGGATCAGCCCGGTGAGGCATACCGCGTCCTCTCCGCGCTGGCGGGTCTCGGGGTGGATCTGCTCGCCTTCACCACGGTGCCGGTGGGGCCGGACCGCACGCAGATCACGCTCTTTCCCGCCGAGCCGTCCAAGATGACGAGCGAGGCCAGGAAGGCCAACATGGCTCTCGACGGACCCCACCAGGCCTTCCTCCTGCAAGGCGACGACGAGCTCGGGGCGCTGGTCGTCGTTCACGAGAAGCTCTACCGGGCGGGCGTCAACGTGTACGCCTCGACCGGGGTCTCGGACGGCCACGGCAAGTACGGATACGTCATCTACGTGCGCGAGGAGGACTGCGAGCGCGCGGCCCGGGCGCTCGAGATCTAACCAGCGCCTCCAGGCGCAGCACCTTGAGGGCCACCACCTCGTCGAGGTGCTGATCTCGTGCACGATACGCGATGCCCATGCCGCCCTTGCCCAGCTCGCCGAGGATCTTATGGCGGCCAGCGAAGAGCTCATTTTGCGTCAGGCTTCCGCCGGTGGCCGCCGGACGCGTGGGGGCGTCCGTGGCCAGGGTCTCGTCGGCCGGTCCCACCTTCGGTGGAGAGGTCGGAGTGGCCTGACGCAAGGCCGTCAGGCCCTCCTTCAGGAACTTGATCGCTTCTTCCTTTTCGCGCAGGTCGGCGAGCAGCCCGTTGAAGGCGCGGGCCAGCACCCCGATCTCGTCGCGGCTCTCCACCGACACCGCACCGCCGAACGAGCCGTCCCGCGCCCGCTCGACGAGGCCCACGAGGGTGCGAACGGGTCCGGTGATGCGGGAGGCCACGAGCCAGGCGACCAGGAGGGCCAGGATCATCACGCCGAGAGAGACCGCGATCAGGCTCGTCCGGAACTGGCGAAACCCGGCGGTCTCCACAGAGAGGCTGCGCAGAGCGAGAGCGGCGCCGATCTCCTCGTCCTCCGAGGTCAGCAGAGGGATCCGCACGCCGATGAA
>CAXMOH010000363.1:0-3280 GCA_964194855.1 uncultured Hyphomicrobium sp. | reverse complement strand
ACCAGAACGGCCTTCAGCGCCTTCTCCACGGCCTGCTGCGCATCGAAGCAGAGATCCTCGTAAAGGACCTCGGGCTGACCTGCAAGCAACCGTGCTCGCGCCAGGTTGCTCCGTGCCCTGCGCAGCCAGGAACGCGGGTGGCTCGGATCCTGGTCAGGCGACATAGATCTCGCGGCCCTCCCGGAGAGCGGGCCCGATGATCGTTCCCACCTTGTCCCTGAAGGTCTCGATGTCGTCCGGTGTGACGACGAGGACGTCCACCGGCACCTCCAGGCCCAGGAGCCGGCTGTAGATGCGCTGCGCGAGCCGCCGGCGATGGGTCACTCCTGCCTTGACGACCAGCAGGTCCACATCGCTGTGGGGACCCGCCTCACCCCGCGCAGCAGAGCCGAACAGGATGATTCGGTCCGGGCTTGCCGCTTCGACCACCCGCCGGACGACTTCCGCGAGGAGATCGGCAGCAGCCAATGTGCCTGGGGCCGCAGACGTCATGTGAGCATGCTACCACTCTGCCGGCCCATCGCTTTCACAGCCTGCGGCGGTCGAGTTCGGCGAATCAGACTCCGTCGCCACACGAGCGAAGCTCCGCCCTGTTGAAGGGTCGACGTCCGGTCACCATCTGATAGAGGACGGCACCGACAGCCCAGATGTCCGTGCGCTCGTCGACCTCGGCTCCCTGCACCTGCTCGGGCGACATGTACATGGCAATGAACGCCTGACCTTCGCTCTCGTCGATCTCGTAGACCGTGCAGATGTTCGGATGGTCGAGAGCGGCCGCCGCTTTCGCCTCGCGCGTGAACCTGTCGACTGCCGTCGGAGTGGTTTGGATGTGCTGCGGCAGGAACTTGAGGGTAACGATGCGCTCGAGCTTCGTGTCCTCGGCCTTGTAGACGACGCCCATGCCCCCCTGGCCGAGCTTCTCGAGGATGCGGTAGTGCGAGATGGTGGTGCCGATCACTGCCAGCCTGCCCCCCTCAGTCCTCTGAGGGACCCAGTATAGGGGCAGTAGCTTCACGCTTGCCCTCGGCGGCGTCCTGAGCCATCGTCGGGGGATGCCCCGGCGCCACATCGAGGTCGTGAACGCCCGTCAGAACAACCTGAAGGGCGTCAGCGTGAGCGTCCCAATCGGGGCCGTGACCGCGGTGACGGGGGTTGCGGGCGCCGGAAAATCCTCGCTCGCGTTCGACGTCCTGTACGCCGAGGGGCACCGCCGGTACGCCGAGACGTTCAGCCCCTACGCTCGGCAGTTCCTGGAGCGGCTCGACCGACCCCGGGCGGAGAAAATCGAGGGTGTGCTCCCAGCGGTGGCGGTGGACCGCACGGCGCCCGTCCGGACATCGCGCTCGACCGTCGGAACGATGACCTCGGTCGCCGACTACATGCGAGCGCTCTACGCGCGCGCGGCCACGCTCCACTGCCGCAGCTGCCACGAGCCGGTGCGCCGCGACACCCCGTCGGCGATCTTCGAC
The DNA here is from genome assembly GCA_964194855.1 of uncultured Hyphomicrobium sp. Lineage (GTDB taxonomy): Bacteria > Acidobacteriota > Vicinamibacteria > Fen-336 > Fen-336 > JAJDNS01. The sequence goes on along the minus strand of CAXMOH010000363.1, from coordinate 1,811 downwards.
GCCGTCGTGGCCGCCGGCGAGGGCCGGGAGGCCCTCGTCTGCTTTCCCCACCGGGTCGGCGCGAAGGTCAGCTCCAGTGTCGTTCGGGAGTCCTTCGAGAAGGCCGGCTTCCGCCGTGTCCTCGAAAACGGGGAGGCAGTGCGCGTCGAGGAGGCGCGGCTGCGTCCGGAAGCAGGACGGATCAGCGTCGTCCTCGACCGCATCAAGGTGGAGCGAGGTCGTCGCCAGCGGATCATCGACTCGCTCGAGGGAGCTCTCCGAAACGGCGAAGGACACGTGGAGTTCCGCATCGAAGGAGAGGCGCGACCCCTCCGGTTCAGCGAGGCACTGCACTGCGCCCGCTGCGACATCGACTATGCGGACCCATTCCCGGCTCTCTTCTCCTTCAACAACCCGGTCGGGGCCTGCGGCACCTGCAAGGGCTTCGGGCGGACGATGGCGATCGATCCCCACCTCGTCATCCCGGATTCCGGAAAGACCATCGACCAGGGCTGCGTGAAACCGTTCCAGACGAACTTCTACAGCGACTGTCAGGACGACCTGGAGCGCTTTTTCCGCCGGGCAAGCCTCCCCACGGACGTGCCGTGGACGCGGCTGCCCAAGCAGGTGAAGCAGCTCGTCTGGGACGGCGAGCCCGGAGGCCGCGAGGACTGGAAGCGCAAGTGGTACGGCATCGAGGGTTTCTTCGAGTGGCTGGAGTCCCGGACGTACCGGATGCACGTGCGTGTGTATCTCTCACGGTTTCGCAGCTACGGGACGTGCGCCGATTGCAGTGGCGCGCGCCTCACCCCCGTGGCGCGGCTCTACCGCATCGCGGGGCGGACGCTGCCCGAGGCGGAAGCGCTGCCGGTGAGCGAGGCCGAGCGCGTCTTTCGGGAGTGGTCGGTGCCGCGCAACGACCCGGCGTCGCAGCAGCTGCTCCACGAGGTCCGGGGGCGCCTGCGTTTCCTGGTCGACACGGGTCTCGGGTATCTGACCCTCGGCCGCCAGTCGCGGACGCTCTCCGGCGGCGAGGCCCAGCGGGTGACGCTGGCCACCGCTCTCGGGGGTTCGCTCACGAGCACGCTCTACGTCCTCGACGAGCCGTCTGTGGGACTCCATCCCCGTGACGCGGGGCGGCTGTCGGGCGTGCTCGACCGGCTTGCCGATGCCGGCAACGCGGTGGTGGTCGTCGAGCACGACCCGGCCCTCATCGGCTCCGCCGACCACGTCATCGACCTGGGCCCCGGCCCGGGACGGGAGGGGGGCGAGGTCGTCTACGAAGGACCGGTGGCCGGGCTCGTGAAGGAGCCACGGTCGAAGACGGGCGCTCACCTCGCGGGTCGCCTCGAGACGCCCCGCCCGCCAAGGCGCCGCCGACCCGACCGCAAGCGGCGTCTCCGCATCCGCGGGGCGAGGGAGAACAACCTGAAGGACATCACCGTCCACATCCCCCTCGGCCTGCTCGTCTGCGTGACGGGCGTCTCCGGCTCGGGAAAGTCGTCTCTCGTCGATCAGGTCCTCCATCGCAACATGCGGCGCCAGTTCGGCCTGGGCGAGTCCGAGCCGGGCGACTGCGACGGAATCGACGGAGCGTCGAGCGTGACCGGTGTCACCCTGGTCGACCAGGCCCCCCTCGGCGCGAGCTCACGGGTGAACGCCGCTACATATATGAAGGTGCTCGAGCCGCTGCGGAAGGCCTTTGCGGCGACGCCCGAGGCCCGGGCTCGGCAGCTCAAGCCCACCGCTTTCTCGTTCAACTCCGCGGCCGGGGCCTGCCCCGTGTGCGAGGGCGCGGGCTACGAGAAGGTCGAGATGCAGTTCCTGCCCGA
>CAXMOH010000362.1:0-3369 GCA_964194855.1 uncultured Hyphomicrobium sp. | reverse complement strand
ACGGACCCCGGTTTCTCACCGTCCGGACTCCCCTGTAGAATCCCCCTCTGAGTTCCCCGAATCGAGCACCCACGACGGCACGGGTCACCGACCCGAAAGGAGCCCTCTGATGCCCCTCCCTTGCGGATGGCCGCCGCGCGCTTCGGCTCTCCGCCTCACGCTGGCGGCAACCGCTTTGCTGGCTCTCCTCGGGCTCTCTCGGTCGGCTGTCGCCGAGGAGCCTTCCGCGTCGTCCCTGGCCGAGTGCTGCCGGCACGAGGACATCGCGTCCCAGTACGGGATCATCTGGACGGGTCACGACCAGAAGATGACCATCGAGCGGCTCGCCACCTACGCGGCGCCCGTTCTCTGGTTCTCGCCCGACGAGCCGCTCCTCAAGGAAGGCGGTCGCAGGCTGAAGGGAAAGGAGATTAAGCTGCCGGAGCCCTTCCCCTTCGAGCAGGACACGGGGCAGCCGATCGTCTACTTCCGTGTGCGAAACATCCTCCAGAGGATCGACGAGCCTGGCCCGGGAACCTACACGGCGGACATCGCCGACCGTGGACAATCCGAGATCGATCTCAGGAAGGTGGGTGGGCTCGATATCGACTTCTTCTTCTACTACTCCATGGACTTCGGTGGGAACCCACACAAGCACGACGTCGAGTACATCGAGGCACGGCTGGCGGTCGCTCAAAGACCAGATTGCGAGGAGTGCCCCCTGGTGATCGGCCTCATGAGGGTCAACGCCAAGGCCCACGGCGTGCAGTGGTTCGACAACACACTCGAGATAGACGCCTCGGCTCGCCTGCCCCTCCACATCCTCGTCGAAGAGGGCAAGCACGCGTCCTGTACGGACCGCAACGCGGACGGCCTCTACACGCCGGGATACGACGTGACCGAGCGCGTGAACGACGCGTGGGGCGTCCGCGACACGCTGGCGACGGGCAAGTTCTTTACCGGAGACTACAAGAGCTGGATGACGAAGACCCGCCGGGAAGACACCCGGGTCTTCCCGCCCCTCCCGGAGGACAGTCCCCTGAGAGCGGAGTGGTCCATAGACGGCGAGTACGCGCCCAACAACTCGAAGTACGTCCTGCGCCCGTTCCCATCGGCTGCGAGGGCGACCCCGGACCTCGTGGGATTCATCGCGGACAAGGGAGATCCCGACTGGCCGGAGATCGAGCCCGATACAGACATGAAGAAGCTCAACCGCTGGCTCAAGGACGAGTCCTGGGCGAAGTCGTGGTCGCTGGCCGTTCGCGGAGCCAACGACGACTTCGGGTTCTCCCTCGCATTCCCGCTGCTGATCTTCAAGAACGTGCAGGATCCCGTGGGGGGTGGCTGGCTCGTCAATCGGATCTACTTTCAGGGTGCCGACCTCGAGGATTTCGGATGGCTGATCAACTACTCCCCGTCGGCGTCTCGCTGGTTCGACGGATACTTTGCCGTGGGCTACGAGTGGGACTACCAGGTGGTGGACGGGGTCGGGTCGAGGACAGGCCGAGTCGTCAGCGAGAGCGGAATAAAACTCCGGTTCGATCTCCTGCGCACGCCGCTCAAGTTCCTGAAGAAGCTGGGGACGACGTTCTGGGGCTTTCGCGCGGGGATTCAGTTCCGTGGAGTCTGGAGCTTCGACAACATCGGATACGTTTTCGAGTTCGGGGCCGGGAGCTGGTAGCCTCCGCACCCAGACTCTCCCAGCGCAAGCGGGGGAGCAGATCGAGAGGGCCGAGATGACGCAAGGGAACATCTTCCGGTCGCCGGGCCCCTGGGCTCTCGCGGCCGTCGTGGCCGCGCTGGCCCTGCTGAGCGGCTGCGAACAGGCGGCGACGACGGGCCAGGTCGCCGAGGCGGTGCTGCCGTCCTGGAGCGACGGGCCGACCCGGGATGCGCTGGTGAGCTTCGTCGCGGACGTCACGACCAGCGGAAGCCCGCACTACGTGCCCACGGCTGAGCGGATCGCCGTCTTCGACAACGACGGCACTCTATGGTCCGAGCAGCCGATGTACGTGCAGCTGGCCTTCGTGATCGATCGGGTCGAGGCCCTGGCCTCCGACCACCCCGAGTGGAAGGACCGCCAACCGTTCAAGGGTGTTCTGGAGGGCGACCTGAGGGCGGTGGCTGCCTCTGGGGAGCACGGACTCTTCGAGCTCGTGATGGCCACACATGCGGGCATGACCACCGCGGAGTTCTCTGATGCGGTCGAGGGCTGGCTGGTCACCGCCCGGCATCCGAAGCTCCAGCGTCCGTACACGGAGTGTGTGTATCAGCCCATGCTCGAGCTGCTCGACTATCTGCGGGCGAGCGGCTTCCAGACGTGGATCGTCTCCGGCGGGGGGATCGACTTCATGCGCCCCTGGACGGAGCGGGTCTACGGCGTCCCGCCCGAGCAGGTCGTGGGCAGCACCATGAAGATGCAGTTCGAGATGCGCGAGAGCGCTCCGGTTCTCATGCGCCTGCCGGAGATGGACTTCATCGACGACAAGGCCGGCAAGCCCGTCGGCATCCACAAATTCATCGGCCGCCGACCGATCGCCGCCTTCGGCAACTCGGACGGAGACTTGCAGATGCTGCAGTGGACAACCAGCGGCCCTGGGCGGCGGCTGGGGCTGATCGTGCACCACACCGACGCCGACCGGGAGGTGGCCTACGACCGCGAGTCTCTCATAGGGCGGTTGGACGAGGCCCTGGACGAGGCCTCGGACCGGGGCTGGGTCGTCATGGACATGAAACGGGACTGGGAGATCATCTTTCCGGCGGCACCCTGAAGCTGGCCAAGCACCTCTGCCCGCCCGCCGACGCGGTCGCCTTCGCCTGGTCCTCAACCTCCGATGCAGACGAGCTCGCCGTCCGTCCGGATGTACCAGCGACCGTCGACCAGCGCGGGTGAGGCCAGCGTCCGGGCGTTCAGACGGTTCACGTGGAGCAGCTTGAAGGACGGTCCGGCCTCCAGGACGAAGGTCTCGCCGCTGTCGCTGGTGAAAAAGATCTTGCCGTCGACGGCGACTGGAGACGCCGAAAAGCTCTCGCGCCGTGGCGTTCCGAGCCGTCCCTGGAAGACGAGCTTGCCTGTTTTCGCTTCATAGCTCGTCACGATGCTCGACATGTCGTTGACCATGTAGAGCTGGTCACCGACGATGATCGTGGAGGGGATGAAGGGTGAGCCCTTGGACGCCCGCCACGCCACGTGGGTCTCGGTGACGTCGCCGGTGCCGCCGGGACGAATCGCCAGGGTCGGTCCCGCCCGGCCCGACGAGCAGAAGACGAGCCCATGCCCGACGGTGGGCGTCGGGATCACCTCGAAGGTGTTGCCCCCGACGGTCCAGAGCGGGTCGCCGGTGCCCGGGTTTCCGAGGGTCACATAGTGGAGGTTGCCCATCTCGCTGC
>CAXMOH010000361.1:0-6154 GCA_964194855.1 uncultured Hyphomicrobium sp. | reverse complement strand
TTCATGACCCGCCGTGGGCTGGGACGGCTCCGCTTCCTGAGCGTGCTCGGATGCAGCCGGCGCCTCCGCGGCCACCTGTGCCGAGGCCGGCGCCTCCGCCTGAGCGGGTGCCGTCGCGAGAGACAGCAGGAGAGCGAGCGTCAGGCTCACGAGTGGCCTCCCGGAAGGGCCTGCTTCGGGTCGCGCCGGTGGAGGATGGTGAGCTCCACGACGAGGAAGAGAACGAAGTACGCAAGGAGCGCGATCGCGAGGGGCACTCTCGGCAAGCCGAGGTACACGATGCCGAAGACGACCGCGACGAGCAAGAGGCCCATCCGCCCGACCATCCCCCCGAGGACCGCCCCGAGGAAGACGTTGGTCGATCGCCGGTCGGACCACAGCACGATGAAGTGGGCCACGATGGTGTTCACGAACGCGAGCCCGCTTCCGTAGAAAGCCGCCCAGCGCCCGGGTCCGTCCAGGCGGCGCAGAACGATGGGCCACGCGAGCAGGAGCGACGAGAGGGCCACGACGAGGACGAGGAGTGAGTACTTACCGAGGCTCAACGCTTGGGGCCCTGTCGTTTCGAAAGATTCGACGCCAGTCGAAGAAAATGGATGAGGGCCGCGCCCATGCCCAGCGTGCCCCCGACGAGCAGGAACCAGGGTGAGGCTCCCAGCCGGGAGTCCAGCCAGTAGCCCACACCCAGGCCCGCCAGTACGGTGGCGGCCAGGGTCGTGCCGAGCCCGATGTACGGGCCCGCTTCACGAAGCGCGCGTCCCCGACCCCCCGCGCCCCCTCTTTGCGGGTCCGACCGCTCGGGAGGAGGCGTAAGAGACGGCAACGACCGGAAAAGTTACCACAGCCACCAGAGGCAGGCAAGCAAGGCTAACCCGCGAGCTTCGAGGAGGATAGGGCGGGCGACGGCACCGTGGGCTCGGCGGGCTGGGGAGGGGCCTCGGAGGCCGGATGCCGGAGGATGTCGAGCCGGTAGATGCGGATCGCGGACAGCACGAGCGAGAGGATGACGGGGCCGATGAGGAAGCCGAACACACCGAAGACGAGGAACCCGCCGATGATCGACAGAAAGCCCAGGAGGGGGTGGATGCTGGCCGCGCCACGCAGAAGGAGCGGCTTTACCACGTTGTCGCTGCCGCTCACGACCACGGTGCAGTAGACAGCCAGACCCAGCGCGGGCCCGACCTGACCCTGGAGGAAGAGATAGACGCACGCCGGCACCCAGCCAAGCGGCGAGCCCACCAGTGGCACCGTCGCCGCCAGGATGACCGCGGTTCCCCACAGGAGGGGCGAGGGCACCCCGAAGATCGTGAAGCCGATGCCCGCCAGGATTCCCTGGGCGACCGGCACCACGACCACGGCCTGAAGCGCCCCCAGGATGGTCTTTTCGAGGTGCTCGAAGATCTGGCTCTCCTGGTCCGGGGAGAACGGCGATATGGGCCTGAGCTCCTCCTTCAAACGCCCGCCGTCGCGAAGCAGGAAGAACAGCATCAGCAGAAAGAGGCCGAGGTCGATTGCCGCATGGGTCACCCGTGCAAGGACGCCCTGGAGGAGGGCGTTCGCTCCGCCCGCGAGCTGGGTGACGCCGCCTGCCAGGGCCGGTGTCACCTGGGCCTGCACGTAGGCGATCCACTCCTCGAGAGCCGGGTAGCGCTGGGGCAGCTGCTCCCAGAAGCTCTGCAGGTCGGCCGGCCCGGCGACAGGGTGGGTCGTCACCCAGTCCAGGAAGAGCGTGGCCTGGTGGGTCAGCAGGAGCACCGATGTCAGGACGGGAACGAGCAGCACCAGCGTGGCGACGACGACGATAGTCATGGCAGCGAGGCCCCTGTGGCCTCGGAGAGCCTTCGTGAGGCGGCGCTGCACCGGCGCAAGGAGGAGGGCGATGCAGGCCGCCACCGAGAAGACGAGGATGAAGGGGCGGAAGACGAAGAACGCGAGGATGAGGATGGCCGCAAGCGCTATCAGGAGGGGCGTGAGGAGGTCGCGTCGTCGTCGGTCTCGCATGCCTCTACTACTCTACCCGGGGCTCATGACATCGGGGAGCTCGTTCCCGTCGATTTCTCCCGGGCGCCGGGGGAAATGGCGAGAATGGCTACTGGGGTTCGGAGGGGGTGGGCTCGTCGGCGTCGGCGGGCTCTTCGGCGTCCTCGTCGGTGGCCGGCAAGGCGTGGTCGGCGGCGTGGGCCACCTGTCCTCCGAACTTGTCGGGTTGGATCGTGGCGGCGATGCGGCCGACCGGGCCGTGGAGAAAGGCCAGGAACGGCTTGGGGTAGAGGCCGATCCAGAAGCAGAGGACGACGAGGGGGACGAGGGTCACGAGCTCCCGGGCGTTGAGATCGGAGAGGGTCTTGTTCTCCTCGTGAGTGATCTCGCCCCAGAAGACACGCTGATAGAGCCAGAGAAGGTACGCGGCGCCGAGGACGATGCCCAGGACCGCCCAGTAGGCCCAGACCGGGTTCGCGGCGAAGGCACCCTGCAGGATCATCAGCTCGCCGACGAACCCGTTGAGCGTGGGCAGGCCCATGGAGGCGAGGAAGAGGATGAGGGTGAGCGTGGCGAAGATCGGCATGACGCTGGCGAGGCCGCCGAAATCGGCGATCGCCTTGGTGTGGCGGCGCTCGTAGAGGATCCCGACGATGAGGAAGAGCCCGCCCGTTGAGAGCCCGTGGTTGATCATCTGCAGGACGCTGCCCTCCATCCCCAGGGGGTTGAGGGCAAACATCCCGAGCATGACGAAGCCGAGGTGGCTCACCGACGAGTAGGCGATGAGCTTCTTCATGTCCTTCTGGACGATGGTCACGAGGGCGGCGTAGATGATGGCGATGATCGACAGCGTGACCATCCAGGGCACCGCCTGCAGGGTTGCCTCGGGCAGGAGCGGGAGCGAGAACCGGATGAAGCCGTAGGTCCCCATCTTCAGGAGGACGCCGGCAAGGATCACCGAGCCCGCCGTCGGGGCCTCCACGTGGGCGTCGGGCAGCCACGTGTGGAACGGGAACATCGGAACCTTGATGGCGAAGCCCAGGAAGAACGCGAGGAACACCCAGCCCTGGAGCTCACCCGGGATGCCCATCTGCAGCCAGGTCGGGTAGGCGAACGTGCCTGTCTCCTCCAGGCCCGGCATCGTCCGAGAGCGGAAGTACAGTGCCAGGATGCCGAGGAGCATCACCACCGATCCGACCAGGGTGTACAGGAAGAACTTGATCGCGGCGTAGAGCCGGCGCGCACCGCCCCAGATCCCGATGAGGAAATACATCGGGACGAGCATGACCTCCCAGAACAAATAGAAGAGGAACATGTCGAGAGCGCAGAAGACGCCCAGCATCCCGGTCTGGAGAAGGAGCAGGAAGACGTAGTACTGCCGCACCCGCTCGGTGATCGCCGTCCACGACGAGAGGATGGCGATGAAGCCGAGGAGGGTCGTCATGAGGATCAGGAGCACGCTGATCCCGTCGACTCCGAAGAAGTACTGAACCCCGATCGACGGGATCCACTCGGCCTGCTCGACGAACTGGAACCCGGGCGCACCCCGGTCGAACCAGAACCACAGCGGCAGGCTCACCAGGAAGCCGACGAGGCCGATCCCGTTGGCGACCCAGCGCACGGCGTCGTCCTTGCCCCTGAAGACAGGGAGCAGAAGCAGGAGGGCTCCCACCAGGGGGGTGTACGTCACTATCGAGAGCAGGTGTTCCCGAAAGAAGTCCATCGTATTCGTTCCCCTAGTAGAGACCCAGCAAGAAGCGGCCCGCCGCGATCAGAAGGAAAACACCGATCAGCATGCTGAGCACGTAGTGCTGGACGAGTCCGTTCTGCACCGAGCGGAATGCGTAGCTCAGGTTGTCCAGGACGAAGGCGGTGGCGTTCACCGCTCCGTCCACGATCCAGCGGTCCCAGAGGTCCGAGGCCTTCGCCACCACGTCGCGGGTGGCCCAGGCGACTCCGTTGACGCCAAGGCCCGCCCGCACCTCGCCGTCGCCGCCGTCGACGACGAAGCGATCGGCGCCGTGAAGCGCAGCTCCCCCGCCCAGGACCAGTCCCCGGACGAAGAGCGCGTTGTAGATCTCGTCGACCCGGTACTTGTTGAGCAGGAGCCTGTAGGGCCCCGGCAGCGCGGCCGCCAGCCGGGTCGGGATCACCGGGTCACCCCGGTAGAAGCGGGTCGCAGCCAGGATTCCCAGCACGGCGACCACCACGCTCAGCGCCATGAGCCCCAGCTCGACGCCGTGGCCGGGAACCGGCTGGGCGAAGACCTCGCCGAGCGCATGGTGCGCGTGAGCGAAGGCAGGCTCGAGAAAGTGCTCGATCCGGTTGCTTCCGAAGAGCACCGCGGGGACTCCCAGGAAGCCCACGACGATCGAGCCGACGGCCAGCACCTGCAGCGGCACGACCATCGAGGACGGCGACTCGTGCAGGTGGTGCTCCTGCTCGTCCGTGCCCCGGAAACGGCCGCCGAAGGTCATCCAGTAGAGGCGGAACATGTAGAACGCGGTCATCACCGCGGCCACGACGCCCAGGCCCCACACCCACTGCCCGTATCCACCGGCCTTGAAGGCCGACCACAGGATCTCGTCCTTCGAGAAGAACCCGGCGAGCGGGGGAATGCCGGCGATCGCGATGCACCCGACGAGCATGGTGCGGTGCGTCCAGGGGAGCTTCGCCCGAAGCCCGCCCATCGACCGCATGTCCTGCTCTCCCGACATCGCGTGGATCACGGATCCCGAGCCCAGGAAGAGGAGTGCCTTGAAGAAGGCGTGGGTGCCCAGGTGGAAGACGGCGGCGCCGAAAGCTCCCACCCCGCAGGCCATGAACATGTACCCGAGCTGGCTCACCGTCGAGTAGGCGAGCACGCGCTTGATGTCGTTCTGGACCAGCCCGATCGAGGCGGCAAAGATCGCGGTGACCGCGCCGACGATGGCCACGACGAAAAGGGCGTTGGGGGCGTGGGCGTAGATGGCCGCGGAGCGGGCCACCATGTAGACGCCGGCGGTGACCATGGTGGCGGCATGAATGAGCGCCGAAACGGGGGTCGGGCCTTCCATGGCGTCGGGGAGCCAGACGTAGAGCGGGACCTGCGCGCTCTTGCCGGTGGCTCCGATGAAGAGGAGGAGCCCGATGAGGGTGAGGGTCCCGCCCCAGGCGTACTCCACGGGCATGTGAGCCGCTGCGGCCATCACCCCGCGGAAATCGAGAGTGCCGAAGGTGACGAAGATCAGGAACATCCCGACCAGGAAACCCGCGTCCCCGATACGGTTGACGATGAAGGCCTTCTTGCCGGCGTCCGAAGCGCTCTGCTTGTGGAACCAGAACCCGATGAGCAGATAGGAGCACAGCCCCACGCCCTCCCAGCCCACGAAGAGGACGGCGTAGTTGGACCCCAGGACGAGGGTCAGCATGGCGAACATGAACAGGTTCAGGTACGCCATGTACCGTGCGTAGCCGGGGTCGGGACCCATGTACCCGATCGAGTAGACGTGGATCAGGAACCCGACGAAGGTCACGACCAGGACCATCACCGAGGAGAGCGGGTCCAGCAGATACCCCCACTCCACCTGGAACGGCGTCGTCCCCGGGGCGCCGTGCACCAGGGTCTCCGTCGCCCCGCCCGGGATCCAGGTCCACAGCGTCTGCGCAAGGGTGTGGTCCGGCGCCTGGTGGGCCCCGACGACCGCCCACGCCGCGACGAGGAAGGACAGGAGAACGCTCCCGGCAGCCACGAGGCCGATGAGCGGAGAGGGGGTGCGGTGAGCCCCCCCGGCGTCCTCATCGCTCCGCGGGCCGAGCATGCGGACCCCCAGGGTGATGTTGAAGAGGAAACCGAGAAGCGGAAAGAGAGGGATAAGGGCGAGGGCGGACTGCATTATTGAAGCCTTGGGGCCGCGCGGATTCTATTAGAAGGCTCGGAAACCCGTCAAGCCGCCGCCCGCTGCCCCCTCACCGGCGATGGTCGGTGCGGCCCTCCAGGAGATCGATCACGTGGGGGAGAAGGGGCACGAGGGCGTCGAGCCCGTCCTTCACGCCCTTCGGGCTGCCCGGGAGGTTGACGATGAGGCAGGAGCCCAGAAGACCCGCCCGGCCCCGGGACAGCGCGGCCAGGGGTGTCTTCGCCCGGCCGTGGGCACGAATCGCCTCGGCCACCCCGGGCGCGTCGCGCTCCAGC
>CAXMOH010000360.1:0-3730 GCA_964194855.1 uncultured Hyphomicrobium sp. | reverse complement strand
CATCTTCATCGGGGCGACCAAAGACGAGAAGTTCCGCGCCTTCGACAAGCGCGACGGGCGGGTGCTGTGGGAGACCGACCTTCCGGCGGGAGGCTATGCGACGCCCGCCACGTACGAGATCGACGGGAAGCAGTACGTCGTCATCGCGGCCGGAGGCGGCAAGATGGGCACGAAGTCCGGCGACACCTACGTGGCCTTTGCGCTCCCTGATTGAGGCGGCCAGAAACGAATGGCCTCCCGGGACGCCCGGCAACCCGTGGCAAGAGGCCGGATCAGGGCCCGTCGGGACGGTGGTCCAGGGACCTCACCGTCAGTCCGCCGGAGGCGTCGGCGTCCACCACGCTGAGCGAGCCGTTGGCCACGTGGACGTCCAGGCGATCGGGCGGCGGCACCTCCTGGACGAGACCGACGAAGGCCCCGATCACCTCGGAGTGGGCCACGAGGACAACTGTCCCACCGGCGTGAGCGCCGCGCGCCGCCTGGACGACGTCGCGCACCCTTTCACCCAGATCGACGAGGGACTCGCCCGCCGGGGGCCGAGGATCACGACCGGCCTGCCAGGCCGCCTGGCGGGTCTGCCACGACAGCGGGGAACCCTCTCGGGCCCGGCCGAGCTCGAGGGGGCGAACGCCCCTCTCGACTCGCCCCTCGAGGCCGAGCGCCGCAGCGACGATCTCGGTCGTTTCGATCGCCCGCTGTGCAGGCGAGCTCAGGAGCTCGTCGATCTCGAGTGGCGCGAGCGCACGTCCCACGGCCTCGGCCTGCTCACGACCCAGGGACGTGAGGTGATCCAGCTCCTCCGGCGACAGGTCGGGCCGAGGCGAGAGGTTGGACAACGCCTGGGCGTGCCGGAGGAGGATCACGCGAAGCCCGTCCTGCGGGACCGGGCCCAGGTCAGCGAGATCCCCTGCCCACCCTGCCGAGGCCAGCCCCAGCGCCGCGGCCAGGACCAGGCCCACAAGCGGCGGCGATCTCTCGAGGCGAGGTGGACTCACCGGTGGCCGCCGGGGTGCTGACAGCCGGGAAACTCCTCGGCGAAGGCCGGGCCTTTGTAGCCCAGCTCGCGCTGCCCCAGTTCGGAGGAGTAGTACGAGCCCACGACCCAGCCCTTCAGGACGTCGAACTGGTCTCGGATCGTGAGGGGGGCCACGCTTCCGCGGCTCACCAGGTGCTCGGCCGCGGGCGTCCCGGGTGTCCAGTACTTCTCCTCCCGGCCGGGCTCTGCCTCGGAGACCTCGCCCAGGAGCTGGTCACGCTGCTCGCCCGACAGCTCCGTCCAGGGCGAGGAGAAGCGCTCCCGGGCCAGGGCGTCGATGGCCCCGAGGGCGGAGAGAAACCGCTGACGATCGTCGCGCTCCCCCACCGCCAGGAGGCTGTCCACGAAGCGGGCGCAGCCGGCGACCATGGCCCCTGGAACGATGTGCTCGGAGAGCGTCTCGAACATCGCGAACTGGTAGGCGTCGAGGAACTCCGGAGCGCCGGGCGACTCCAGCGCCTTCGTCCGTGCCACCGCCATCCGGCTCGTGTGATGGGCGTGCTCGGCAAGGGGATGGGTCTCCGCCAGCCCCGGGAGAGCCAGCCCCGCCCCGGCGCCGGTGAGCAGGCCCCGGAGGACGTTCCGGCGACCCATCCCGGGAGACTTCTCCGGGGCTTCAGGATCACGTGTCTTCGGTTGATCCAGCTTCTCGGCTTGATTCAGATTCTCGGGCTGATTCAGACTCTCGGCCATGATCCCGATCCTCGCTTCCTGGGTTCGCGAGGCTACCACGCGCCTCAGCACCCCGCCAAGCATTGGGATAATGTCTAGGCTCCGATGAGCGCCACGCCCGAGAAACTCGAGAAGGTCCATGGGCCGGTGAGCGACCTCTTTCCGCGACCGGGGGCGGACCTCTCGCCCTGGACGCTCTCCGGGGAGCAGGTTCGCTTCTTCCACGAGCAGGGGTACGTCAAGGGCGGGCGGGTCCTGAACGAGGGCCAGATCGAAGCGCTCCGAGAGGGCCTCGAGGCCATCCGCACCGGGGAGAACGCCCGCACGACGGAGCTCTACGAGATCGACGAGGACTATCGGCGGGAGCCCGAGAAGAACCTCTTCCATTGCCTCGGGGCATGGCTGATCGACGACGCGTTCCACGATCTCGTGTGGCACCCGGCGGTCACGACGAAAGCGGCCCAGCTCCTGGGCGTCGAGCGGCTGCGGTTCTGGCACGACCAGGTCTTCTACAAGCCCGCGCGGCACCCGGGCGTCGTCACCTGGCACCAGGACTACTCGTTCTGGACACGCTCGGTTCCCGTCGGGCACGTGACCTGCTGGATCGCGCTCGACGACTCGACCGAGGAGAACGGGTGCCTGCAGTACGTGCCGGGGAGCCACCGCTTCGGCCTTCTGCCGAGGATCTCGCTCACGAAGGACATGGACGCCGTGAGGGAGTTCCTGACTCCGGAGCAGGCAGCGGCCTTCGATCCCGTCCCCATGGTCGTGCAGGCCGGAGAGTGCACGTTCCACCACTCCCACACGGTGCACGGGTCCTACGCCAATCGCAGCGACCGTCCCCGCCGCGGGGTCGTCCTCAACTTCATGCGGCCGGACACGCGCTCCGCCGAGGGACACGAGCCGCTCCTGAGCGGGGTCCCGATCATCCCCGAAGGCGACGTCATCGAGGGAGATCACTTCCCCGTCCTGACCTGATCGATGACATGGCAGCGCTGAGGCAGATCGAGTCCTTCGACCTCAAGCCTGGACGACCTCTTGCCCGCAAGTACGAGGTCCTCTCGAGGCTCGGGGCGGGATGGGAGGGCGAGGTCTACCGGATCCGGGAGAAGAGCACCGGCATCGAACGCGCGGCCAAGCTGTTCTTTCCCCATCGGAACGTCCGGAACAGGACCGCGAAGAACTACGCGCGCAAGCTCCACAAGCTTCGCGACTGCCCCATCGTCATCCACTACCACACCGAGGAGACGGTGGTGATCCGTCGAAACCCCATCACGGTTCTCGTCTCCGAGTACGTCGAGGGGGAGCTGCTCAGCGAGTTTCTCACCCGCCAGAGCGGACGACGGCTGCATCCGTACCAGGCACTTCATCTTCTCTACGCCCTGGCAACCGGCATCGCCGACATCCACCGGAGGCGCGAGTACCACGGCGATCTCCATCCCGACAACATCATCGTCGAACGGTACGGCCTCGCGTTCCACCTCAAGATCCTGGACCTGATCCAGTGGGCGGCGCCAAAGCGCGAGGGGTTGCAGGACGACATCTGCGACGTGATCCGAATCTTCTACGACGCCCTGGGCGGCCACCGTTTCTACTGGAAGCAGTCGAGCGAGATCAAGGCCATCGTCCGGGGAAACAAGCGCTCGCTGATTCTCAAGCGCTTCCCCACGGCAATGCACCTCAAGGCCCACCTGGAGAGCATGCAGTGGGAGTGAGCACCGCCCTGCGCACGGGAGAGGCGCGGCGGTTCTCCGCCGAGGAGAGGCTCGAGGCTGCTTTCTTCTCCCTGGCAGGAGGCGAGGCCGCCCTGCACTCGTCGAAGAGCCCCGTGCGCGAGACGCCCAACGAGGACTCCGCCACCGTCATCGCCATGGGGGAGGATTGCGGCGTGCTCGCGGTCGCCGACGGCCTCGGCGGGGCACCCGGTGGCCAGCAGGCCTCGGCCCTCGCCGTAGAGTGTCTCGTCGAGGCCGTCCGAAACGCCACCCGGGAGGGTCACGACGCCCGCTGGGGCATCCTGAA
>CAXMOH010000359.1:0-5560 GCA_964194855.1 uncultured Hyphomicrobium sp. | reverse complement strand
TGTGCCCTCTGGGTCCGGATCCGGAGCTGGGGCGGAACGCCGGGACCGGCCTCCCTGCGAGCGCAGCGCCGTCGCACGGGTCATGAGTCGCGACCCGCAGCCGGGACACGTGACGATGCTGTCAGGGTCGAAGGACTGGGTGATCGACGTCTTGCACTTGGGGCATTTCATGGCGCTCGAACCACGGCGAGTATAACGTAGGGCCAGAGAACACCCATGAAGATGAAGCGTACGACCCCGTCCGACCGGGCCGCCCATCTCTTCGGCGCCTCCCCGGCCCACCGCCTCACGCTGCTGAAGGCGGCGTGGCCGGCGGCGGTGGGCGCCGATCTGGCCCGACGCTCGGAGGTCGTGGCGCTGGACGGGAATCTGCTCCGCATCCGTGTTCCGGATGGGATCTGGCGCCGGAGCCTCTGGAGGATGCGGTCCGACCTGCTGGCCCGCCTGCGAAAGATCGCGGGGTCGGCGGCCCCGCGATCGCTCGGGTTCTCGGAAGGGCAGGTCACCGCGTCCCTGCAGCCGGAGGCGCCGCCGTCTCCGCCGAGTGTCGTCGCCCCACTACCACCCATGGTGGCCGAGGCAGCGGAGCAGATCGAGGACGGGGAGATGCGCGAGCGGTTCCGCGAGGTGGTCGGCCGTTACTTCGGCCGCTTCTCCCAGCGGCCGGCTCAGGAAACGCAGGAGGACGAAGAGTCCGCCTGAGCTGGCAGCAGCTCATCCACCAGAGCGGACTCGCTGGCGAGGAGCGCCACTCGGAGGCCGGTGCGCGCGAGGGCGAACGCCTGCTGAGCGAGCACCATCGCGAGGAGCAGCGGCCCGCCCCCGGACGGCACGACCTCGCGGAACAGCAGGAAGAGCCCGACGCTCATCGCCACGAGAGCCGCGTTCGCGAGCCACGTGCCAGTCCAGACCAGGGGATGGCGAAGCACCAGGCCGAGCCCCGTGCGGAGCCCGGCCCACGCACCCCCGTCCGACCGCACGATGCAAATCCGGGCGGCGTCGAGAACGAGAACGACCAGCAGGACGGTGAGGCCGGCCACGAGGGCGGCGCCGTAGGGAGCGAAGCGTCCCGGCCCCCAGCCCTCACGGAAGTAACTCCTGGTGAGGGTCACGAAGGGAGACACGGCGGCAGCCCCCACCACCGCGCCCAGGAGCCCCACGAGGAGGCTCACGCCTACGAACCGGCCGAAGAAGCGTCCGGCTCCCCGACCGAAGCGGTGCCCGAGCGATCGGTCGTCGGTCGTCCGCAGGACCTCGAGCACCCCCCCGGAGACCGCAGCCCCCACGAGCAGCCCCAGGGCGGCCACCGCCACGACCGTGAGGCCCACGCCGCTCACCAGCCCCGGCCGCAGCTCGGCGAGGTCGGCCAGGGCCCCCAGGCGAAGGCCAGTGCCCAGCACGTCGGCCTCCGGGAGCGGCCCGAGCACCGAGTCCAGCGCCCGCCAGAGGGGGAACACAGCCGACGCCGCCAGGGCCAGGTGAATGAACCACACCCCCAGGACGAGCGGGCGGGCCGACCAGGCTCGGCTCAGCCCCTGCCGCGTGCGTGCCAGGACCACCCGCATCACAGCCCCACCAGAGCGAGCACGCTCTGAAGCCAGAAGGTGACCCGGGCTCCCCAGTACGCGGCCGCCTGGCCGTCGGGGCGGACGCGACGGGCGTTGTTGAGCCGGTTCGCGTCGAGAACGAGGCGATCGTCGGGATCGACCACTGCGGCCACGAGCCGGTGGGGGCGGGTGACCTCGTAGCTGACCCAGCGGTCGCGGCCATCCCAGTCGCGGCGCTCCGGGGGCCCGCCTTCGAACTGCAGCTCCACCTCCACCGGCAGCACCACCTCGCCGAGGCGGCGCACGCGCACGATGGATCGCCACGGGCCCGCGGCGTCTTCGTCCGTCTCGTCCTCGTCCTGCGGGTCCTGGCTCGCAACGAACGACCGCGTCGCTTCCGCCCCGTCTTCGAGGATCCCCCGAGGCCCGAGGTCGCGGGTGGTCGACACCGACGCCACGGCGTAGTCCAGGTACCCTGGCTGCTCGATCGTCCGCTCGAAGAACCAGGAGAGATCCTGGCCGGACACCTCCGAGGCCACCGCGTAGAAGTCCTCGCTCGTGGGGTGAGCGAAGCGCCAGCGCTCGTGGTAGGTGCGCATGATCCGCGCCATCGTCTCTTCGCCGAGGAGACGCTCCAGGGTCTGGAGGGTGAGCGTCGCCCTCGTGTAGATGTCGAAGCGGTAGTCCCTGGAGACGCCCCAGGCCGGCACGCGGATGGGGGCGAACACGCGGTCGGCCCGGTTCACGACCCGCAGGCCCTCGAACAGCCCGAGCTCGAGGCCCAGCACCCGGATCCTGGCGGACCCGTATGTCTTCACCATCACCTTTGCGCTCGAGTACGTCGTGAAGCCCTCGTCCAGCCAGGCCTCCTCGGCCTCGTTGGTGGCCACCATCCCCTGCCAGTACTGGTGCCCGAACTCGTGGACGATCACGTCTTCGGGCATCAGGATCCGGTCGAGCGGCCAGTGGTTGAAGAGGAACACCGTTCCGGACGTGAAGAAGGTCGGATACTCCATGCCCAGGGAACCGCCGCCTCCGGGAGCGGGATCGACGATCGTCAGGGTGTCGTAGGGATAGGGTCCGTACCAGAGGCCGTACCACTTGAGCGCCGCCTTCGCCGCCTTGATGTGACGCTCCTGCTGCGGAAGGTGCGCCGGCTGGAGGAGCAGGAGAATCTCGACGTCACGAAGGCGGACCTCCTGGGGTGGCCGTCCGAGAAGGCGAGCGGCCTCCGCGTATTCCTCCGACGTCACCTCCTCGTCGGCCACGAAGGTGCGCCGGACCTGGAGGAAATCGGGAGAGGCGGTCCACGCGAAGTCGTGGACGTCGGCCTGCTCGAACACGTAGGTGAGCGTTCCGTCGCCGTTGTCCAGACGCTCGACGCGCCGGCCGGTGGCTCCCACCACGAAGTGCTCCCCGAGGGTGATCGCGACCCTGTAGTCGCCGAAGTCCGCGTAGAACTCGGAGTGCGGGTGGAACTGGTGGCAGTTCCATCCCCCCACCACCCGCCCGCGCTTCCCCGCCGGCTCGTACACGCCCAGCTTGGGAAACCACTGACCCATGAGGAAGTAGTCCCGGACGTACCCGGTGCGGACGAGCGCCCCTGGTATCCGCGCCTCGAAGCCGATGTCGAGGGTCACGCTCGTCCCGGGGGCCACCGGCTCGGGCAGGCGGACCCGGAGGACGGTCCGGTCGTCGGCGTTGTCGTCGTCGGGATGCTCGAACGACAGCGCCCCGGCCAGGTCCGTTCCATCGGCCAGGTGGATCGAGGTGATGTCGATGCCCCCCCAGGCGTCGTCCCCGGTCCGACCCCGCCGCGGCCGACCGTCCGACTCGCGGTAGAAGGAGCTCTCGGAGTTCCGAAAGGCGTTGAGATAGAGGTGGAACCACAACTCGTCGACCGTGTCGGAGGAGGGATTGCGCCAGACGAGGCGCTCGTCTCCAATGAGCCTCTTGTCCTCGTGGTCGAGCCTGACGCGGAGGTCGTAGCTCGCCACCGCCTCGGCGCGGCGAGGAAGGGAATCGGCGGTGGAGACGGTCCCGCCCGTGGTGGCGAGCGCCACCACGGCAAGGACAGGCGGGAGGGAGAGCTTCCGGGTGACCACAGGCGGGCGGCGTCAACGAATCGAGGCGATCTCCTTGTCGAGGGCGGCGAGGGCCCGGCTCAGCATCTCGCGATGAGGCTTGGCCTGGGCCAACTCCAGGCGATGCCGGATGTCCGCCCGGGAGAGCTCCAGGCGCCGCCGCCGGGCGCGAACACCCGGGTCTTCCTCCTCCTCGAGACTCCGAACTCGAGGTTCGTCCGCCAGCTCCTGCTGGGCGGCTACGGACTTGCTTTCGAACCCTCGCGCCATGGGGGCCTCTCCAAGTGTCGCGTGCGGTAGCGCCAGGCGGCCAGCAAAGCAGGGACGAGAACGACGCACTCCCAGGCCGCCGATACCGTGTTGTGCCTGACCGCAGTCCAGTCCAGTGTACGCCCGATGTCGAGGAATAGGAGAAAAGGCGACTTGTAGTAGGCGTCGGAAAAAGGCCACAGGGCCAGCACGCCGATCGGCGGGTGGGTGTCCAGGTTGAGCACGTCGAGCAGCACGTGGCTGGACCAGGCCAGACCCACGGCCAGGGCCAGGATCAGGGGCCGCCGCCAGCCCGACACCCGAAAGGCAAGGGCCGCGGCCACGGCCGCCAACAACGCGAACCCGAGGGAGTGGGTCTCGTTGTTGTGGTGGTTGGCTCCGTCGACGAACTTGAAGAGCAAATCGACGTCCGGCACGAGCGCCGCACCCACGGTTACGCCGATGCGCCAGGGGTCGCGAAGCTCCTCCCGGTCTTTCGAGGCGAGGACGTGGACCGTGAGGCCGACGAGACCGTGGGCGATGGGCGACGGCATCCTACGCTCGCACGGGGGCCCGGAATGAGCGGCGTCCTAGAGCCGCCGCTCGAAGATCTTGAAGTCGCTCTTTTCCGCCTCGACGATGTCGTCGAGGAGGGCGTAGATGGCCGCGATCTTCCGGTCCTTGTGAAACTTGTCGTCGAACCCCGTGAACTCCGCCTCGTCCTTGAAGCGGAAGACCTCCATCAGGTAGTTCGGGCGGCTGCGGTCCTCGTACACGGCGACGTCCGTGCCGCCGATGGAGGCCAGGAGCGGCTTCAGCTCGCGCATGAGGTCGAAGAACTCGCCCCGGCGCCCGTAGCGAATGGAGTATGTGATGGCCAGCAGGACGCCCGCTTCCGAGAACTCCGGCAGGGCGACCGGGTGACGCGCCGTCGGTGCGCCGAGGGGACGGCGCTGCCCCGTCCGCGGAGGCATGGATCGGGCGCGCAGCACCACCGCGCCCCGATCAGGCGCCACGTGCTTCGTGGGCAGCGGAGAGGGGATGCGCTGGCGCTTCTTGGGCGCGGCCTTGGGATGTGCGGCCCGGGCCGGAGTCGACGTCCTGGCCCGCCGTACGGGCGTGCGGGTGCGCTTGGTCCTGGCCGTGGAAGAAGCCGTCTTCTTCCTGGCCGCAGGCCGCTTGGTGCTGGTGGTGCGCTTCCTGGTCGTCGAGTGCCGCTTCTTGCTGGTGGCGGTCCGCTGCTTGCTCGCGGCCGTGCGCTTCTTGCTCTTCGCCGTCCTCTTGGAAGCGCTGCTCCGCTTCGGCTTCGCAGCGGCTTTCCGAGATGTGGAACGGACTGAACCCTTTGTCTTCTTACGTGAACCGGCAGCCTTCAACTTCTTCCCCTTGTTTTGGATTGTGGCCCCGGACCTCGAGCAGGACGCTCAGAAGCGTCCCGGATCCGCTTCTCTACCAAGGGATTTTAGCAGAGGGAGTTACGGGGATCCAACTTTTTTTCAGAACCGATCCAGAATTCTGGACTGCGCCTTCGAGTCAGCCTAAGTGGATCTCAGGCAGAGCCTTAACGAGGGCCGCAAGCTTGGACCAAAAGCGCATGTTTTTCGCCTCGGCGGAGCCCGGCAAGGGACGCCCTCGGCCCCTTCCCTGGCAGCCGAGCCTTTTCGAGGCCTCCATATGATC
>CAXMOH010000358.1:0-3513 GCA_964194855.1 uncultured Hyphomicrobium sp. | reverse complement strand
GGAGGCGTTGAGCAAGGCCCTCGAGCTTCAACCGCAAAGAGAAAACACCCACAAGTACCTGGTCCTGGTCCGTCTCTCGCAGGACAGGCCCCAGGAGGCCCTGAGCGAGATGGAGCGCGAGCCCAACCCAGGGTGGCGCCTTTACGGATTGGCCCTGGCCCTCCACGCGCTGGGTGAGAGTGAGAAGGCGGACGGGGCCCTCGCGGAGCTCATCGAAACGGGCGGCCGCGACATGGCCGTTCAGAGCGCCGAGTGTCACGCCTGTCGCGGCGATGCTGACGAGGCCTTCGAGTGGCTCGAACGGGCGTTCGACCAGCGCGACGCCGGGATGGTGCTCATGGCGCATGACCCGCTTCTCACCCACCTCGAGGACGACCCGCGTCACGCCGCGATGATGAAGAAGCTGGGTTTCCGAGACTGAGCCGGCCGAGCTGCGGCCTCCAAGACGGTCAGTCGGTTGAGCCGGGGGCAGGCCCGTAGCGGGTCGCCACGGCCCTCATCGAACCAGGTACCGGACGCACCGGTCGTCGAACCGCACGCCCGCCTTTCGGAGCTCGACGCAGACCGTGTAGTTCCGGGGGTTCGGGCCGGACCGGACCCAGCGCTTGAAGTGGCGCGGGTAGTGGTGCCGCTTGTCGAAAGGATCGCAGTCCGACTCGACGGCGCTTCGGCCGTTCGGCAGGAGGAACACGACCTCCGGGCAGTAGTACTCCTCCACCTCGGGACCGACGATCTCGGCGGAGACGAGGATGGTCCTGAATCCTCCCCCCGGCGCGATCGAGGCCGGAGGCGTCGCACGGACCAGCAGTCCGGGCTTGTCGTGCTTTGCGCCAATGAGCGGCGCCGCCAGGAGCAGAAGAAGGACCGCGGCCACCGGAGACGGTACGCGAACCATGCGTGTGGCTCGACTCGCCCCAGTGGTCGCCTGCTGCCCGAACATCACAACAGCACCTCACCTTGGGAATGGAGGCCCGGCCCCTTGATGAACTTCTCAGAGTGGCTGCCCAAGTCTACCTAAAAATCGGGGTCGAGAATGTCAAAACTGCAGGCGCGGTGCGGCATTCGAAGACCCGTCGGCCTGATGGCGGACCTGGCGGCGGCACGCTCCGCCCTAGAATGAGCCCATGTGCGGCCGCTTCAACCTCACCGCCTCCGGAGAGGAGCTTGCCGAGGCGTTCGATCTCGGTTACACGCCGGAGCTCGGGCCGCGGTACAACATCGCCCCCACCCAGCCTGTGGCGATCGTCCGACTCGACGGCGCGAGCCGTCGGCGGCAGCTGGGGACGGTGCGGTGGGGGCTCGTGCCCGAGGGTGCCCCCGAGAGCGATCGGGGCCACATCAACGCTCGTGGGGAGACCGCATGGCAGAAGCCCTCCTTCCGCGACGCCTTCTCCCAGCGGCGGTGCCTCGTCCCGGCAACGGGGTTCTACGAATGGCAGACCCTCACCCTCAAGCCGCGGCGCCGCCAGGCGTGGGCCTTTGCCCTGGGCTCGGGTCGGGCCTTCGCTTTCGCGGGCCTCTGGGAGCTACCGGCTCGAGAAGGGGCGCCCCCGACCTGCACCATCCTGACCACCGAGCCCAACGACGTGACGCGCCCCGTCCACGATCGAATGCCGGTGATCCTCGAGCCCGACGCGTATACCCGGTGGCTCGACCCCGAGCCCCGCGACGCACTGGCCCTTCGGGCCCTCCTCCGCCCCTTCCCCGCAGCGGCGATGACGGCGTGGCCCGTGAGCCCCGCGGTCAACAGCCCGCGCTGCGACGAGCCGGTCTGCCTGGAGCGCGTCGAGCAAGACCGCCCACCGCCCCGTCTGTTCTGAGGTAACCTGCCTCCATGCCGCGCCACCCGAAGAAGATCACCCCTCGCCGCCCCACGAAGGGCCGCACCACCCGCCTCAAGACGCCCCCTATCCTTTTTAAGAAGACGCAGGCGGTCCTGGAGCGTATCCAGAGAAAGGTGGACGGGACCTTCTTCTCCTACTGGACCTCCACCAGCGGGTCGGTCTGCGACAACGATGTCCTGGCCCTGCACGCCATCTTGAAGGCCCGGGGCCCCCAGGATCGGATTGCGCTCCTGGTGAAGTCCGACGGGGGCAGCGGCATGGCCTCCCTGCGCCTGGTCCACCTCCTGCGCCGGTACGCAAAGAAGCTCACGGTCATCGCCCCTCTCAACTGCGCCTCCGCGGCGACCATGCTCGCCCTCGGCGCGGACACGATTCAGATGGGTCCGCTGTCGTACTTGACCGCCGTCGACACGTCTCTCGAGCACGACCTCTCGCCGCTGGACCACACCAACCAGCTCGTCCCGGTGAGCAACGACGAGGTGGACCGCGTGATCCGCCTGTGGAGTGACAGCGTCGGCCGCAAGGGCGACGGCGTGAACCCCTACCAGGAGCTCTACAAGTACGTGCACCCCCTGGTGGTCGGTGCCCTCGATCGCGCCAGCAGCCTCTCACTGATGCTGTGTCGCGAGATCCTCGGCTATCACATGAAGGATGCCCGCAAGGCGCAGCGGATCGCCAAGCAGCTCAACTCGTCCTATCCGGCCCACCAGTACCCCATCACCAGCCGGGAGGCGAGGCGGCTGGGCCTCGACGTCCGGGACATCCCGAAGGACCTCGAGCCGCTCCTCCAGGAGCTGAACCTGCTCTACTCCGAGATGGGCCAGCGCGCGATCACCGACTACGACGAGACCAACCACCACGACAACGAGATCACGAACATCCTGGAGGGCAAGGGCTCCCAGGTCATCTACCAGATCGAGAAGGACTGGCACTACCGCAAGGAAGAGCGGCGGTTCGTGTCGATGAACGACGTCTCCGCCTGGTATCACTGCTCCTTCCGCGACGGCCGTGTGGTGAAGGAGAAGCTGCACATCAGGTAGCTATAGTGGCCTGAATGCGCCTCACTGAGCATCATTCAGGCCACGCCCAACGCGCGCCCCGATGGTCGACGCGCGAGCCCCCTTGTCGCCCTTCGCCCCGCCCCTGCTTCCGGGCTTCCCCCCTTGCGGCATTCGCCCCGCGGCCACTTCAATGAGCCTTCCCCCCTGGCCCGCACCATCACCAGCCTTCTGCCCCGCCCCCCGCCTGCTTCCGCAAAGACTTCCCCCCTATCCCTTCGGGAAATGCCCCAGCACCCGCAGCTCCCGGGTGATCCCCTTGAGGTCCTCGATCGCCTCCCCCACCGCCCCCCGAGGATCCCCCAGCGCGTCGAGATAAAACGAGTACTCCCATGCCTTGCCACGCAGCGGCCGCGACTCCAGCTTGCACAGGTCGATGCCTCGCGAAGCAAAGAACCCCATGGCCCCGTGAAGCGCCCCCGGCTTGTTGTCGAGCACGAACACCATCGACGTCTTGGTCGCAGCCTCGATGGGCCCCGGCTCCGCCGCCAGCACGAGAAAGCGCGTGTAGTTCTCTGCGTCGTCCTCGATTCCCTCGAGAAGAAGCTCTCCGCCGTACAGCTCCGCCGCCAGGGCCGACGCGATGGCTCCCTGGTCGTCGGCACCGCTGT
>CAXMOH010000357.1:0-13962 GCA_964194855.1 uncultured Hyphomicrobium sp. | reverse complement strand
CCCGGGCTGCGCACCGAGGCGTCGAAGCTGGGGCTCGGTGTGGTGCCCGTTTCGGCGGTGAGCGGAGAGGGTCTCGCTGGGTTGAAGCGCGACCTTGTCCGGCTGATCGCCACGGCTCCGGCGATTCACCCAGGGACGGACTCATGAGAATCGGGGTTCTCGCCGGAACGTTCGATCCCATTCACCTGGGACACCTCCGGGCAGCAGAGACCGCTCGCGAGGAGCTCGGCCTGGAGCTCGTAGCCTTCGTGCCCTCGGCGGTGCCCCCACACCGAGCGAGCCCTCTCGCCGACCCTCTCGATCGCTTCGTGATGGCGTGCCTCGCCTGCGCCGGGCATCCGTATTTCGCCGCCTGGGACACCGAGCTGAAGCGGCCCGGGCCGAGCTACACCGTCGACACCCTCGACGTCCTCGGCAACGAACGACCGGGCGACACGCTGGTCCTGGTCGTCGGCAGCGACACGTGGCCGGAGATGACCGGCTGGAAGGAGCCCGAGCGCCTGTTCGCGCTTGCCGAGATCGCGGTGGTGAATCGGCCCGGACAGGCTCCACAGGACCCCGTCCGGCCCTTCCCCTCCGCTCGGGAGGTCGTCCGGGTCGAGGGGCCGGCCCTCCCCATCTCGGCGACGAGCGTTCGAGAACGGGTTCGAGAGGGCCGGAGCGCCCGCTTCCTGGTCCCGGACGCGGTCTTGGACTACATCGCCAAGCGAGGACTCTACACGTGAGCCTTCCAACGGTCGTCGAGGCAGCCGTTCGAGCGGCGCAGGCCAAGAAGGCGGAGGACACGGTGGTCCTCGATCTGCGCCGGGCGGCCGACTTCACGGACTTCTTCGTCCTGGTCTCGGGCACCAACCAGCGCCAGCTCGTGGCAATCGCGGACGCCGTGCGGGACAACCTGCGCGAGGACGGGTACCGGCCGACACACGTCGAGGGCTACCCGCGTCACGAGTGGATTCTCCTCGACTACGGTGATTTCATCGTTCACATCTTCACGCCGGCCACCCGGGCGTTCTACGACCTCGAACGATTGTGGGGCGGCGCCTCCCGCGTGGAGCTCGAGGCATGAGCGGCCGGCGTGAGGAGAGCATGGCGGGCGTCGTGGCGCGTTCGCGGGCCATGCGAGAGCTCTTGCCGCTGGTCACCCGCCTGTCCGACACGCGCAGCCCCGTACTCGTCGAGGGCGAGAGCGGAACCGGCAAGGATCTCGTGGCACACTGGCTTCACTACGGGGGCATTCGCAGCACGGGACCCTTCATCAAGGTTCACTGCCCGTCGATTCCGGAAGAGCTCCTCGAGTCGGAGCTGTTCGGCCACGAGCGGGGGGCCTTCACCGACGCCCGCCAGGCCAAGGTGGGAAAGATCGAGATGGGCGAGGGCGGCACCGTCTACTTCGATCAGATCCATGACCTGACGCCGCCGATGCAGGCGAAGCTCTTGCGGGTGGTGGAGGAGCGCAGCTTCGAGCGCGTGGGCGGCACGCGGACGATCGAGGTGGACGTCCGGTTCGTGGCGTCCTCGAACATCGATCTGGCTCAGGCGGTTCGCACCGGACGTTTTCGGGAGGATCTTTTTCACCGCTTGAACGTCGTGCCCCTGCGCTTGCCGCCGCTGCGCAGCCGACGTGAGGACATCGTCCCCCTGGCGGAGTCGTTCCTCGCGCGCGAGCGGGAAAGGGGGTCGACCGAAGCGTCCGGCTTCGCCACGGAGACCGCGGATCTTCTCCGCGGCTATCTCTGGCCGGGCAACGTGCGGGAGCTGCGAGCGCTGGTCGAACGGATCGCGCTGATGACCCCTTCGGGAGAGATCACGCCTGCCGCGTTGCCCACGAACGTGTTCGAGCAACCGGCCACGCTGTGGGCCGGTCGCAAGCGCCGGCCCACACTCAAGGACGTCGAGCTGGCGTACATCCGCTACGTTCTCGAAGCGGAGAAGGGGAATCAGACACGAGCAGCGGGGGTGCTGGGCATCTCTCGCAAGGCCCTCTGGGAGAAGAGGCGCCGGTATGGAATTGGGTAGCCCAGGCGCACTATCGCGCGTCGCAGCAGCAGGCCTGGCGAATGGTCCGGGCTTGAGGGAAGGACAGCTCATGGACAGGAAGAAGATCACGGTGTTTCGAGAGAGGCTGAAGGTCAAGAAGGAGGAGATCCTCGAGGCGTTCACGAAGAACAAGAACTACGGCAAGCAGGCCAACGGCGAGCCTTCGCAGGACATCGCCGACCAGGCGGCAGACTCCTACTCGAAAGAGTTCCTGTTCAGCCTGTCCAGCTCAGAGCGCAACCTCCTCCGCCAGGTGGACGAAGCGCTGTCGCGCATTCAGGATCGGTGCTACGGAGTGTGTGCGTCGTGTGAGGATTCGTTGAACCTCAAGCGGCTCCAGGCTGTGCCCTGGGCGACGCTTTGCCTCAAGTGCCAGGAGAAGCAGGAGATGGGGCTGCTCTAGCCGCCAGCGCCCGCCACGCCCATGAGTCTCACCACCGCCGCCGCCGCCGCCCGCAGGTTCGTCGAGCCGGTCCTCACCGTCGTCTTCCCGGCGACGTGCCCCGCTTGCGAGCGTCCGCTCGCCCAGCCGACCCGTGGACCATTGTGCGGCCCGTGCTGGCAAGCCGTGCCGAGGCATCAGACACCGTCGTGCCGTTGCGGTCTTCCGGTGTCTCCAGGAGGGTCCAGCTGTGGGAGGTGCCGTCGTGGTCGCCAGCCCCTGAGCGCAGGCGTGAGCCTGGGGCCCTACGAGGGGCCGCTGAGAATCGTCATCCACGAGCTGAAGTACCGGGGGCGACGCCGCGTTGCCGGGCGGCTCGCGGGCATGCTTCTCGAGGACGAGCGGGTCCGGGCGCTGGTCGAGGGGAGCCACGTGCTCGTACCGGTTCCGCTGCATCCGCGCAGGCTCAGGGAAAGGGGTTTCAACCAGGCGGCGCTCCTCGCCGAGGAGCTGGGGCGCCGGACCGGGCGGCCCTGCGGAGACCGGGCGCTGGTGCGTCGGAAAGACACCTCTCCGCAAGCCGGGCTCTCCGCCGCCGCCAGACGCAGAAACGTCGCCGAGGCGTTCGCCGTGCGTCGGCGCGGGCTCGTGGCCGGCCGTGTCGTGGTGCTCGTGGACGACGTGTTGACGACCGGGGCGACGGCTCACGCGTGTGCACGTATGCTGAAAGAGGCGGGAGCCCAGGAGGTGCGGTTGCTCTCGGTGGCCCGGGTGGTCTAGCTACGGACAGGGGTGAGGAGGTCGTGGACATGAGGGCAACAAGCACTGCCATCGCGGCTCTGGTCGTGGGCCTGGTGAGCGTCACGGTCGGGGTCATTCCCGCGGGGGCACAGCCCGGGGGTCGCCGACCCGAGAGGAACGCTCGAGCGCAGCTCCTGGAGCTCGCCCACCGGGTCGTTGTCGAAGAGGCCATCGACGTCCTGCCGAAGCGGCTCAAGAAGTTCTACAAGGACCACAGGATGGAGATGCCGTCCCAGGGGCCGGAGCCCGAGTTCCCCGACCGGGGACCGGACCGGCGGTTCCAGGTCGATCGCCTGCTGCCCTTCCCCTTCAAGGGGCTCCCCCGCTCGGAGAAGGCACTCAAGGCGAAGTTCGGGGAGGAGACCGAGAAGGTGGGCCGCCTTCCCTGGCTGGTGCACGCATCCTACAACCGGCTCCTCGATGCCTACCGCGCCGAAGACAAGGGAGAGATCCTTCTCGGCTCCGACGAGATGGCCGGCTTCATGATCGATCTGAACGGCGCCCTCAATCTGACCCGCAATTTCGACGGGCAGGACACCGGCCAGCACGGGCTCTGGCTGCGCCTCACCGAGAGGCTGCCACAGGCCATGGGCAAGGACCTGAAGCTCCGCTCCGACGCCGCCAATTTCCTCGATAAGCCCCAGGAGTACGTTTTCTCCGTCATGCTCGAGACCTACGTCTGGGCCGACAACGTCCTCTATCTGGACGCGCTGGCGGCGCGGGGAAAGAGCGGATACAGCGAATACTACTTCGACGATTTCGCCCGCCGCGCAGGTCCCATTCTTCGCGAGCGCCTCTCTCACGCCGCCGAGGACACGGCGAGCTACTGGTACACTGCGTGGACCGCGGCCGGGCGACCTGAAGTTGACAAGAAGTAACAGTGTCGCTGATTGACCCGCTCGCGCCAGAGCCTCTATGCTTTCTCTCCCGGCGGCAAACGTGACGTCGCAGCCTGCCGCAGGAGCGAGGCCCTTGCACGACGGGAAGATCTCCCCTTCCGACACGGAGCTCATCGAGCGATGCCTGGGGAAGGACGATGCCGCCTGGGAGATGGTGATCGTGCGCTTCCGGCGCAGGGTCTTCCACATCGCCTACAAGTTCACCGGCAAGCACGATGAAGCCGAGGACCTGACCCAGGAGATATTCCTCAAGGTCTTCAAGAGCCTGGCGAAGTTCCATCGGGATGCCGACTTCAGCACGTGGCTCTCCAGCGTCGCCCGAAACTACTGCATCGACCACTACCGGGCCAGGAAGCGGGAGAAGGAGGTGCTGGTCGAAGACGCGCTTGCCTTCGACCTCGCTCCGGCTTCCTACGGGAACCCCTACAGGGCCCTGGAGGACCAGGACCGGCGGAGCCTGATGCGGCAGGGGCTCGACCAGCTCCCCGGCAAGCTGAGGGAGGCCGTGATTCTCCGCGACCTGCAGGGGCTGACCTACAACGAGATGGCGACCCAGCTCGCCCTTCCAGAGGGCACTGTAAAGAGCCGTATCAACAGAGGTCGGGAGGAGCTGGCGCGGCTCCTGCGGCGGGCGCAACAGCCAAGCCGGCGGCCCCGTGCTCGTCCGAAGGCCGGCCGGCGGGAGGTGAGGTGATGCAACTCGTGTTCGACGCTCGTGGCGACGTGACCCTCGTCCGCATCCAGGAGGCCAAGCTCACCTACCCGTTGTTGTCCTCCTTCTTCAGCGAGGTCCAGCAGCGGGTCGAGGGAGGCGCACGCAAGATCGTCATCGATCTCGGGGCGGTGGGCTACCTCGACAGCGCCTCGATCGGGTGCCTCATGGACATCCACCGGCTCCTGCAGGAGAAGGGCGGCGCTCTCCGTCTCTCGGGGCTTCAGCCGCGAGTGGAGACGATGATCTCCATGACCGGCGTCCACAAGATCGTCCCCCTCCACCGGGACGAAGAAGAGGCGCTGGCAAGCTTCGGTGCGAGCGGGGGAGAGGAACAATGAGCAGCGCCCGCCTCTCCACCGGACACGAGCTGCCGCTCGACGGGGACCTCCTCGGTGTCCTCGAAGCGCTTTATCGAGAGGTCACGTTGCGCCTCCAGCTCAAGGTTTCGTTCGAGGACATGATGAAGGAGATCGAAGGTCTCGTAGACCAGATGAGCGAGGAGGACCGTCGACGCTACCTGATCGAGAGCCTCTTCCTCAACTCCGTGACCTACGAGAACGAGATGCTCGACGCCTACATGCGGCGACTGACGGAGTCCGGGAAGAAGCCCCGCGGACGCGCCGCCGGCGGGACGCCGTGAGAGGCCTCTTCGCAGTCGTCGGCCTGTGGCTCGCCCTGGGAGGCGCGGCGCTCGCCGAAGAGGCGCAGGGGCCCCGCATCCGAGTCGACCCCACGACCTTCGACTTCGGCAAGGTGCGCCCAGGGCGGTCGCTCCGCAAGGAGTTCCGTCTGCGCAACCTGGGCGACCAACCCCTGGTGATCGAGCGCGTCTCCAGGTCGTGTCGCTGCACCAGCGCAGAGGTCGAGGAGTCGACCCTCGAGCCGGGGGCCTCCACGCCCTTGCGGGTGGGCCTGGAAACCCCAGGAGTTCCCGGTCGGGTGGAGGAGCGTGTTCTCTTGCGCTCGAACGACCCGGACACGCCGCTCCTGGAGATCCGCCTCCTCGCGACCGTCGTCGAGTAGATACCGCTCAGGCTTCGGCGGGGTGGAGTCCTTGTTCGGGCGCTGGCGCTGGCACCGGCCCATCCAGAGCCGGTATGCCGGGACTCGGTACGAGCTCCCAGGCGGCTGGCGTCGCGATCAGCTTCTGGGCCACCGCGGCGTGCAGCGAGTGGCCCGCTTTCGTGGCCTCCAGGCGTCCCAGGAGGGGGTGGGCCAGAAGCGTCAGGTCTCCCACAGCGTCGAGGATCTTGTGGCGCACGAACTCGTCGGGGAAGCGCAGCTTGTTGTTCAGGACGCCCGTCTCCCCGATGACCACGGCATTCTCGAGGCTGCCGCCGAGAGCGAGGCCGCTCTTGCGCAGCATCTCGACCTCCCGCAGGAAGCCGAATGTCCGAGCCGGGGCGAGTGCCTCGGTGAAGCTTCTGGGCGTCACCCGCAGCGAGAGCGACTGGTGCCGCAGCAGAGGGTGATCGAACCCGATGGCGTAGGCCACCTCGAAGTGGTTCGAGGGCACGAGGCGAACGCTCTTGGCTCCCCGCACGACCTCGACCGGCTCGAGGACCTTGATGTAGAGGCGGGGGACCGCCAACGGCTTGAGACCCGCCTCGTGGAGGAGCATGACGAACGGGCCTGCGCTTCCGTCGAGAACGGGCACCTCGTGAGAGTCGACGTCGACGAGGACGTCGTCCACGCCGAGGGCGCCCAGGGCGGCAAGAAGGTGCTCGACCGTTCCTATGGACACGCCGTCGCGGGTGAGGGTCGTCGCGTGATCCTGCCCGCCCAGGTACTGGAGCGTCGCCGGGATCTCGACCCCCACGTCAGAGCGGAGGAATCGGATGCCATGCTCGGCGGGTGCGGGCCGCAGACGCAGGCGAACGGGTCGGCCGGAATGAAGGCCAATCCCCGTGCACGCCACCTCTCGCCTCAGTGTTCGTCGATATCCCATGTTGCCTTGGCGCCCGGGCCCCCGCTCCAAGCAATGCACGGCGATGCCCGATGCGGGCGAAGCAACACCGATGCCAACCCGGCTCCTGGGCCAAGTGCGGATGAACAAAGGCCGGCTGGATCACGAGGGCAGAGCGTGTGTGGTTGAACGACCACGCCTGGGCCGCCGGAGCGTGGTTGGCCAGCCACACTCGAGGGGCACCGAGCGGCTCTCAGGCTCGCTGGCGCCGTGCGCGCCGCTTCAGGGCAGGCCGCAGGTGGCGGGCCGTGTGGCTGCGGCGCGAGCGGGCCACGGCCTCCGGCGTCCCGCTGGTCACGACCCTGCCGCCCCCGGCGCCGGCCTCGGGACCCAGGTCGATGACCCAGTCCGCGCACTTGATCACGTCGAGGTTGTGCTCGATGACCACCACGGTGTTTCCCGCTTCGACGAGACGCGCCAGGACGTCGAGGAGTCGTCGGACGTCGTCGATGTGGAGCCCCGTCGTGGGTTCGTCCAGCAGATAGAGGGTGCGTCCCGTCTCCCGGCGGCCCAGCTCCCGGGCAAGCTTGACGCGCTGAGCCTCGCCGCCGGACAGGGTGGCAGCGCTCTGACCCAGCCGCAGATACCCCAGACCGACTTCGCTCAGCGTGCCGAGGAGGCGCGCGAGGCGTGGGTGGGCAGCCAGGGTCTCGCGGGCCTCGTCGACGCTCATCTCCAGCACATCGGCGATGCTCCGACCGTGGTAGAGGATCTCGAGCGTCTCGCGCGAGTAGCGCCGGCCGCGGCACGACTCGCACTGCACGAACACGTCGGGGAGAAAGTGCATCTCCACCCGACGGACGCCGTCCCCCTGGCAGCTCTCGCACCGGCCCCCCTTCACGTTGAATGAGAACCGGCCGGGACGGTACCCGCGAGCTCGGGCCTCGGGCACCAGAGAGAACATCTCCCGGATGAACGCGAAGGCCCCGGTGTACGTGGCGGGGTTGGAGCGAGGCGTCCGGCCGATCGGGCTCTGGTCGATGGCCACGACCTTGTCGATCTCGTCGAGGCCCTCGATCTCTCTGTGGGCTCCGGGCTCGGCGGCTGCGCGGTAGAGCCGGCGAGCGAGTGCGCGGTGAAGGACGTCCTCGACCAGCGTGGACTTGCCTGCCCCGGACACACCCGTCACGGCCGTGAGCGCCCCGAGAGGGATGGTCGCGTCGATGTCCCGAAGGTTTCGGGCTCGGGCGCCGAGAATCCTGAGGGCCCGCTCCGGGGCGCGGCGTGTCTGCGGTACCGGTATCTCCAGCTCGCCCCGCAGGTACCGCCCGGTGAGGCTACCGTCCATCAAGTCCGGGGGACCCGCGTACATGAGCTTCCCACCCTGGGCGCCCGCCCCCTCGCCGAGATCGACCACCCAGTCGGCCGCTCGGATCGTGTCCTCGTCGTGCTCGACCACGATGACGGTGTTGCCGGCGTCGCGGATCGATCGAAGCGTCTCGATCAGCCTGGCGTTGTCCCGCTGATGCAGCCCCACCGAGGGCTCGTCGAGCACGTAGAGGAGCCCCTGCATGCGGGCGCCGATCTGCGTGGCGAGCCGGAGACGGTGGGCCTCACCTGCTGAGAGCGATGTCGTGGCACGGTCGAGGGTGAGGTAGCCGAGGCCCAGGGAAAGGAGAACGTCCAGGCGACCCAGCATCTCCCCGACGAGCCGC
Organism: uncultured Hyphomicrobium sp.; assembly: GCA_964194855.1. Lineage (GTDB taxonomy): Bacteria > Acidobacteriota > Vicinamibacteria > Fen-336 > Fen-336 > JAJDNS01. The sequence continues at coordinate 5,507 of CAXMOH010000357.1, read as the reverse complement.
TCGCCGACCGGGCGCTCGCGCTCGTCGAACGACAGCGAGCGAAGGCTCTCGGGTGCCTCGACCAGGGGCAACCGGACGATGTCCGCCAGGGACTTGTCGCTGACCCGAACCGCAAGGCTCTCCGAGCGCAGCCGCGTTCCCTTGCAGGACTTGCAGGCTTCCTCGGTCAGGTAGGGCCGAAGATCGTCGAAGGCTTCTCCGCCGTCGTGGCCCTCCTCGTCGGACGGGGAGGGGTCCAGGTGGAGCAGGCGCTCCATCCGGCGACGCAGATACGGGACGACCCCGGGGAAGCCTGCGTCGTCGCCGTTGAGCAGCACGCCACGGGCCCGCTTGGGAAGATCGCTCACCGGCGTCTCGAGGGAGAAGCCCTGGCGAGCCGCCACCCCTTCCAGAGCGTCCCGCAGGAGCCGAGGCCCGTGGCGATGCCATGGGCGAATCGCTCCTTCCAGGACACTGCGGCTCTCGTCCGGGATCACCCGGGAAGGGTCGACGACCCAGCGCCGGCCGAGGCCGTTGCAGCTCGGGCAGGCCCCCTGGGCACTGTTGAAGGAGAACGCTCGAGGGCTGAGGGGTGGGACGGAGACGTCGCACTGGGCACAGGCCAGCTTCCTGCTGTACAAGCGCTCTCCGCGTCCTTCGATGGACACGAGAACGACGCCATCCGCCAGGTCGAGAGCCTTTTCCAGGCTGGCCCTGAGGCGCGACTCCGCTCCCTCGCGCAGTGCAAGGCGGTCGACGAGCACGTCGATGCGGTGCCCCTTGCGGGGGTTGAGCTGGGGCGGCTCGTGGAGATGAGCCGCCTGCCCGTCGATCCGGGCCCTGAGAAATCCGGCCGCCCGGGCCGCGGCGAGCGCCTTGCGGTAGCCGCCCTTGCGTCCCCGGGCCACAGGGGCTGCGATGACAGCGACGGCCGAACGAGCCTGAGCCAGCAGACGCTCGGCGATCTGCTCGGCGCTCTGAGAGGAGATGCCGTGGCCGCACTTCGGGCAATGTGCCCGTCCCAGCGTGGCGAACAGGACTCGCAGGTGGTCGTAGATTTCGGTGACCGTACCGACGGTGGAGCGCGGGTGCGCCACGGTCGTTCTCTGCTCGATGGCCACGGCGGGCGAGAGCCCGCTCACCGACTCGACCTCGGGCCTCTCCATCTGTTCCAGGAACTGCCGGGCCCACGGGGAGAGGCTCTCCACGAAACGGCGCTGTCCCTCGGCGTAGATCGTGTCGAAGGCGAGGCTGCTCTTGCCCGAGCCCGACGGACCGGTGATCACGACGAGGCGGTTCCTGGGGATGTCGCAGTCGATCCCCTTGAGGTTGTGGACCCGCGCGCCCCGAACTGCGATCGGCTCGTCCCTGAGGTCGTTCTTCACACTCAGCCCAAAAAACCATTCTAGCGGACACGGTCTGCGACGGGCATCGTTGCCCTCGGCGAGGGGCCGTGCTATGTTCGGGGGCTTGGAGCCTTTGGTGTGACCGCGCGAACGAGGAGGCTTATGCCCAAGAAGGCCGCTCCCACATCCGCAGGCGATCGGCGCTACCGGCAGGCGGTGGACCTCTTCGAGAAGGCCGTCAAGGCCTTCGGACGCAAGGACTTCGACCGCGCCCAGGCCCATCTGGAGAGCCTGATCGCGAGCCACGGGGATCAAGCCGATCTCGCGGAGAGAGCACGCTCCTACCTCGCGATGTGCCAGCGGGCGACGAGCCGCAAGCCCGCCCGGCCAAAGACGTTCGAGGAGATGCTGAACTACGGAGTGGTGCTCCACAACCGGGGCGAGTTCGATCAGGCCGTGAAGTATCTCCGCCTGGCCGTCGCGAAGCACCCTCGCAACGAGCACGCACTCTACTGCCTGGCCGCGTCCCAGGCCCGCGCCGGCGAAGCGGAGGACGCTCTGAAGGCCCTGCGGTCGGCGATCACCGCCAACCCGACGAGCCGGAGCCAGGCTCGCCAGGACCCGGATTTCGAGCGGCTGCGCGGCGAGGCGGAGTTCCAGGCCCTGGTGGCGCCCACGCTCTCCTGAGCGGCGCCACCGCGGGGGCATGGGAGTAGAGATGGAGCCCGATCGTCGCTCAAAGCCGGGCCACGAGGGCCACGAAGACGACGCGCGAAAGCGACGAATCCTCTCGCTTCTCGCCGCCGGGGTTGAGATCGACGACCCCTCCACCACTCGAATCGGGGGCGATGTCGTGGTCGAGTCCGGCGCGAGAGTCCGCCCGTTCACGATCCTCGAGGGGCGGACGCTGATCCGGAAGGGGGCTTCGGTGGGACCCTTCGTTCGGCTCGTCGATGTCGAGGTCGGAGCGGGAGCGGAGATCCTCGACCATTGTTTGCTGCGCGAATGCCTGGTGGAGGAAAAGGCGACGGTAGGGCCATTCGCACACGTGCGCCCGCACAGCCGCATTGGCGCCGGTGCGCGGGTCGGCAACTTCGTCGAGCTGAAGAAGGCCCACCTGGCTGCCGACTCGAGCGCCGCTCACCTGGCCTACCTGGGCGACGTCTCGGTCGGTCCCCGGGCCAACATCGGCGCGGGCACGATCATCTGCAACTACGACGGCCACCAGAAGCACCAGACCCGCATCGAGACGGGGGCCTTCGTCGGAAGCAACGCGACGCTCGTCGCCCCGGTGACGATCGGGGAAGGGGCCTATGTGGCCGCCGGGAGCACGGTGACAGAAGACGTGCCCGCAGATGCCCTGGCCCTCGCCCGGGAGAGGCAGGTCACGAAATCCGGCTGGGCTGCCCGTCGACGGGCCGCCCTGGCCGAGCGGGAGAGGAAGGGCTGAGGCGCCCCCCTGGGGCTGGGCGTGAGTGAGCCCTCACCTCTTCTGGGCGGCCTCAACGCACGCCAGAAAGAGGCGGTCCTGGCGGTCGAGGGACCGGTCCTGATCCTCGCGGGTGCCGGGAGCGGCAAGACCCGGGTCATCACCCACCGAATCGCGCACCTGGTGCTGGATCGCCAGGTGCCCTCGGAGAGCATCCTGGCCGTCACGTTCACCAACAAGGCGGCGGCGGAGATGCGGACACGGGCCGAGGCCCTGCTGGCGGGCCAGCCTCTGCGCAGCTGGATGTCGACCTTCCACAGCTTCTGCGTCCGGCTGCTGCGAAGAGAGGCCGCGGCGGCAGGGCTCGATCCCCGATTCCAGATCTACGACGAGACCGACCAGCTCGGGGCGGTGAAAGAGGCCATGCGTGCCCTCGACCTCTCGGAGAAGCTGCACCCGCCCCGCCGGCTGCTCGCACGGATCTCAGCCCGGAAAAACTCGGGCCAGGGTGAGGAAGACGACGACGGATCGATCGCAGGAATCACGGTCGAGGTCCAGGCCCGTTATCGACAGGTCCTGGAGGCCGCTGGGGCCCTGGATTTCGACGATCTCCTGCTCCGGGCGGTGGCGCTTCTCGGCGACAATGACGCGGTTTGCGAGGCCTGGGGTCGGCGATTCCCCTACCTCCTCGTGGACGAGTATCAGGACACGAACCGCTCCCAATACGAGCTCGTGCGGCTGCTCGCCCGCCAGCACGGCAACCTGACCGTCGTGGGCGACGAGGACCAGTCGATCTATTCCTGGCGCGGCGCCGACATCTCCAACATTCTCGACTTCGAGCACGACTTTCCCGGCGCGCGTGTCTTCCGCCTCGAGGAGAACTACCGCTCGACCCAGGCGATCCTCGATGCGGCCTCGGCTCTCGTCGAGAGGAACGTGCGCCGCAAGGGCAAGGTCCTTCGCGCGGTGCAGGCCGGCGGCGAGCCGGTCCGTCTGCACGAGTCGGTGGACGAGTACGCAGAGGCGGCCTGGGTGGTCGAGAGGATCGCCACCGAGCGGGATCGGCCCCGGGCCGCGATCCTCGTTCGGATGAACGCCCAGAGCCGCCTCTTCGAGGAGGCCCTCCTCAGGGCGCACCTGCCGTATCTCGTGCTCGGTGGGGTCGGCTTCTACGAGCGCAAGGAGGTGAAGGACCTCCTGGCCTACCTGCGGCTCGTCTCGAACCCTTCCGACTCGGTGGCGTTCCACCGCGTCGTCAACGTCCCACCGCGTGGCATCGGTGCCCGCACCGTTCATGCGATCGACCAGGCGGCATCCGAGACAGGCACGACTCCCTGGCAGGGGATGGTGCGGCTCCTCGACGAGGCGGCTCTCCCGTCGCGGGCGCTGGTTCCTCTCCGGCGCTTCCGGGAGATGATCGAGGGCCTGCAGGAGGAAGCCACGGTGCGGGGCTTGAAGTCGCTCCTGGAGCGCACTTTGGAGGCTTCCGGGTACGCGGCAATCCTGGCTCGGGAGGACACGCAGGAAAGCCAGGATCGACTGGAGAACCTTGCCGAGCTCCTCGCGGCAGCCGCGGAGTACGAGGCCCGGGGCGAGCTCGAAGAGACGCCCGGGGTGACCGGCTTTCTGGACCGGGCTGCGCTCCTGTCGGAGACCGACCGCCTTCGCGACGACGTGCCCGTCCTGCTGATGACGCTTCACGCGGCCAAGGGCCTCGAGTTCGAGTCGGTGTTCCTGGTCGGGCTGGAGGAGGGCCTCCTGCCGCACTCGCGCAGCCTCGCAGGAGCCGATGCGCTGGAGGAGGAGAGGCGGCTGTGTTACGTCGGCATGACCCGGGCCATGCGGCGCCTGCATCTGAGCTGGGCCAGAAGTCGGCAGATCTTCGGGCAGCGGCGCCTCTCGGAGCCCAGTCGCTTTCTCGAGGAACTCCCCCAGGACCGGTTGACCCGGACGGGCGGGGCGCCCGTGGCCCTCACGGGGCGAGCCCCGGCCAGGCTCACAGGCCCGGCCTCGGCACCGCAGGCCCCGTCCCCGGGGCCCGCGCCGGACGAGGAAGAACTGCGCCCCGGGGTGCGGGTCCGACATCCGCTGTTCGGGGTCGGCACGGTCCTGCGCCGCGAGGGCAGCGGACACGACCTCAAGGTGATGGTCTCGTTCCCGGGAGTCGGGGCCAAGAAGCTCGTCGCCCGCTTCGCCGGTCTCGAGCTGCTCTAGCTCGTCGGGGCGAGGCTGTAGACGACCCAGCGCGACGTCATGCGAGCGCCAGAGCCGTCGTCCTGCAGCTCATACTTGCGCAGGCCCATCGTGTAGGGCTGAACCTGGCCATCGATGGTCAGGTCGAGCGCTACCGCCTTGGAGACGACCTCGCCGGCGAGCGTCTCGATGGCCTCGCGCGGGCCGACCGAGAGCCGGGCGTTGCGCGTCTCTGTTTCGACCGCCTCTTTGGCGTCGGCCACCCCCGCCTTGAGCTCATCCCTCTTGGCGTCGAAGTCGTCCCATTTCTCCTCGATCGGCAGCAGGGACTTGGGGATCTTCTTCTCGTCCTTCCGTAGCGCGCGAACACGTTCGAGCTTCGGATAGATCTCGAGGTCGTTGCCCCAGGCACGATACTCTTTCGTAGTCTGCTCGAGCGTGGCCTCGAGCTCGCGGAGCTTCGCGACGAGGTCGGGCAGCGTGGCTTGCCCCCGTGCCTCCTCGCCTGCGGAGACGATCTTCCAGCTGTCGACCTTCTTGTCCAAAGTGACGCTGGCGAA
>CAXMOH010000356.1:0-4759 GCA_964194855.1 uncultured Hyphomicrobium sp. | reverse complement strand
GGCCGCTATGGTGTGCTGGCCGGCCTCGCGCTGGCCGCGGCGGTTCTCACCAAGGCGGCCGGTGCGATGCTGTTCGTGATTCCGGCGGCGGCGTGGCTTGCCCTGGCTCGGCCCGTGCGGCGGCGGGTCGGTGCCCTTGCGCTGGCCTACGCCCTGGCGGCTGGCATCGTCGGTTGGCCACTCCGGATCTTCTTCGGCGTGAGCGACGCCGCCCGGTGGGCGTTGGGCGAGAGCGGGGGTGAGCCGCTCGGACGACTCGCTAGGAACCTTCCCCTGGTCGGGGAGTGGCTCGTGGTCTGGTTCACGCTCCCTCTCCTCCTCCTCGCCCTCCTGGGGACCGCCACTGCCATCGTGCGTCGCCAGCCCGCGGGCCTGTTTCTTTCCGCTGTGTGCGTGCTGCCCCTGGCCGCCCTCCTCCCCACGGCGACGCACTGGTATCCGCGCTACCTGCTCTTCATGGCCGTCCCGGTCCTGATCCTCGCTGCCCGGGCTTTGACGGGCCTGACCTCATGGACGGCGGCGCGGCTCGGCCCCACCTCCCGTCTCTGGCGGTTCGCCCTCCCGGCGGGGGTGGTGCTGGTGCTGGTTCCGTCCCTCCGGATGGACGCACACTTCTGGGTGAAGCCCAGTCGAGCCCCCCTGCCCGCCATCGACCGTCTGCAGTACATCGACGGCTGGCCCTCGGGCTACGGGGTTCGCGAGACCGTGGCCTTCGTTGCCAGCGAGCTGGAGCGTCATCCGGAGGGAATCAACGTGGTGATGAACACCAGCTCCCATCGCACGACCCGGTTCGCCTTGAACGTCGCGTTCCGCCGCGAGCCGCGAATCCACCGCAGAGGCCTCGCCCTGCACGACAGCGGAGCCCTGCCGCTGCTCGAAAGGTGGGCTCGGCAGCGGCCGACGCTCGTCGTCGTCTCCCCGATGAGATGGGATCTGGCCCGGCCCTCGCCGCAGGCCTGGGCGCACGTGGGCAGCGGCCTCGCTCTCGAGACGCGAAAGCCGAACGGAGATCTCTGCGACCAGATCTACCGGCTGGCCGAGCTCCGCGGTGGCGAAGAGAACCGCTGAGAGCCCTGGCGCAGCGGTCGCATCAAGATCGCCGAGATGGCCGGGGTGGGTGTTGCCGGGCGGCGCTGTAATATATAATCTTACAGGCATGAGGGAGACGCTGACGGTCAGCCTGCCGCCGAAGTCGAAGAAAGTCATCGAGCGGGCGGCGCGGGAGAGCGGTCTGACCACGAGCGAGTACGTTCGCCTCGCCATTTTCCGGAAGCTGTGGAGTGATGCGGCCGAAGAGTCGCGCCGAGCGGCTGTCCCGCGAGCGCGGGCAAAAGGCGTCTACACCGACGAGGATGTCTTCCGCCTGATCTCGTGAGGGTCGTCTTCGACACCAACGTCGTCGTTGCCGGGATCGTCGCCGAGGGACTCTGCCGCGAGATCCTGGAGAAGCACGTCCCCCAGCACACGCCGATCCTCTCTCGTCCACTGTGGGACGAGCTCGTGGCAAAGTTGCACGACAAGTTCGGCCTCGAAGCCGACGAGCTTCCGGTACTGAGCCTCTACAGACGGCACGCCAGTTGGGTCGACCCTCCACCCTTGGACACGCCAACGTGTCGCGACCCCGATGATGACTGGGTGCTGGCCACGGCCGCTGCCGGCGAGGCTGAAGCGATCGTGACCGGCGATGAGGACCTTCTCGTCCTGCGCGAACACCAGGACGTCCTGATCCTGAAGCCCCGCCAGTTCCTCGAGCGTCTGCAGCGCGAGTGACCCGGGGACCCGACGACGTCTTCTTCCTCGAAGCCGGCGGCGACTGGAGCTCCTCGGGTCGACGCGCTGTCAACGCTGTCGCGTCAGATCCGACTCCCTTCCAGGAAGGCCTTGAGCTTGCGGCTGCGGGAGGGGTGGCGGAGCTTCCGGAGCGCCTTGGCCTCGATCTGACGGATGCGCTCGCGGGTGACCTGGAAGCTCTGGCCGACCTCCTCGAGGGTGTGCTCGGAGCCGTCGCCGATGCCGAAGCGCATCTTGATGACCCTCTCCTCTCTCGGGGTGAGGGTCTTCAGCAGCGCCTCGGTCTGCTCCTTGAGGTTCAGGTTGATGACGTTGTCCGCCGGGGACACCGCGGTCCGGTCCTCGATGAAGTCCCCCAGATGGGAGTCTTCCTCCTCCCCGATCGGAGTCTCGAGAGAGATCGGCTCCTGGGCGATCTTCAGGACCTTGCGCACCTTGCTCACCGGGATGTCCATGCGCTTGGCGATTTCCTCCGACGTGGGCTCGCGGCCCAGCTCCTGCACCAGCGCCCGGCTCGTGCGGATGAGCTTGTTGATCGTCTCGATCATGTGCACGGGGATGCGGATGGTCCGCGCCTGGTCGGCGATGGCCCGGGTGATGGCCTGCCGGATCCACCACGTCGCGTAGGTCGAGAACTTGTAGCCGCGCTTGTACTCGAACTTGTCGACGGCCTTCATCAGGCCGATGTTGCCCTCCTGGATGAGGTCCAGGAACTGGAGCCCGCGGTTGGTGTACTTCTTGGCGATGGAGACCACCAGGCGGAGGTTGGCCTCCACCAGCTCCTTCTTGGCCCGCTCGGCCTGGATCTCGCCACTGACGACCTTGTCCATGGTCCGCAGGATCTCTTCGGGGCGCGCCTCGAACTCCTCCTCGAACGCCCGAAGGAAGTGCTTATGCTCCCGGATCATCTGGCGGATCTGCTTCTTGTACTCGTCGCTGACGTCCCGCTTGAGCTTGGGCTCGAGCCTGCGGATCTTCTCCCGAGACCTCTCGACGCGTTCGACGCCGTCCCGCAGCCGCTCGCTGAGGCGGCGCTTGAAGGCCTCGGAGAACTCGATCTTTCGGATGGCCTTCGACGCCCGGATGCGCAGGCGGGCGAGGCGCCACTTGCCCTTCACGTAGCGCCGCGACTTCCTGTCCAGCTTCACGAAGTGCCTGCGGTAGCCCAGGTAGTCGACGTGAGCCTGGGCGACCTTGGCCATGAGCCGCAGGGTCTGGCGGATCTTGGCCTCGAGCTTCTCCTGGGTGACCTCTTCCTCGTGGTAGATGACCGCGTCGCGGACGTTGATCTCCCGCGCGTGCAGCCGCGTGCCCAGGCGTGCCACGTCCTGGACCGCCTGGGTGGTGCGGCAGATGGCCCGGAGGATGTTGTTCTTCCCACGCTCGATCCGCTTTGCGATCGCCACCTCGCCCTCGCGGGTGAGGAGCGGCACGGTGCCCATCTCCCGGAGGTACATCCGCACGGGGTCGTTGGTCTTGTCGAGCGTGCCGGGCGAGAGGTCGAGCTCGGTGCCCTCCTCCTCCTTCTCCCGCATCTTGTGCTCGGAGTCCACGACCTCGATGCCCATCGAGCCGAACATCGAGAAGATGTCCTCGAGCTCACCGGACGACGTGATGTCGCCCGGCAGCATGTCGTTGACCTCTTCGTAGAGAAGGTAGCCCTTCTCCTTGCCCATTGTGATGGCCTGTCGGGCCTCGTCGTATCTCTCTTCGATCGAAAGCGCCATTGCTGTTCGCCTGCTCCCTGCTTGGTTTCCTAGAGACTCGCCATCTGTCGGACCAGACGGGTCTTCTCGGTGAGGAGCGCCTCGAGCGACTCGCCCGAGGCCCCCTTCAGTCGTTTCTGTATCTCGGCCATTCGGGCCTTGAGCGGCCGCCTCTGGATCTCTCGCGCACACTCGAGCGCCGAGACCCCCTCGCCAGGCAGCCCTCCGACGGCTATCTCCGAAAGAAGCCGCCCCGCGTCCTGGTCTTCGTCTCCGAGGGCGCCGGTCAGCGCCTGCATCGTCACCTTCTCCCCTCGTCGCCAGATGGCCTTGGCGGTCCTCAGGAGCCGCGCCGCGCGCAGCCCGTCGAGGTCCGCCTCGCCGAGCTCGGCGAGGGCTTCGTCCACTCCGTCCGCGCCCGAGACGATCAGCGCCAGCAACCACCGCTCCGCGGGCATGAGTGCCGCCGCTTTCGGGGGTGGCGCCTTGCGAGCCGCCGCCGCCACCCCGGCCCCGCCGGTGGCCCGCCCGCCCATCGCCCGGCGCATCTCTTCTCGGGCTGCCATCTCGTCGATCCCGCCTCGCTCCACCGCGCGGCTGAGCCAGGCGGAGCGCTCGACCGCGTTTTCGATCCGCGTGAGCGCGGGCATGAGCGCGGTGAGGAAGGCGGCCTTGCCCTGGGGTGAGCCGACGTCGTGGGCTTGCTCGGCCTGGCGCATCAGCCACTCCATGCCCTCGGGCGCCTCTTCGAGGCGCTGGCGATAGGCGTCGCCCCCCTCGGCCACGAGGTAGCTGTCGGGATCGTGGCCCTCGGGCAGCTCCACGACCCGGACGCGCAGGCCCTCCCCGAAGAGGACCTCGAGGCTCCGGCGGGCCGCTCGCTGCCCGGCCTCGTCCTGGTCGAAGTTCACGCAGACGGTCTCGACGAAGCGCCGCAGCAGCCGGGCATGAGACGCGGTGAGAGCGGTGCCGCACGTCGCCACCGCCTCCTCGACGCCATTCTCCAGGGCCCGAGCCACGTCGAGGTAGCCCTCCATGAGAACCACCCGGCCCGAGCGGCGGATCGCGTCTTTGGCCCAGGACAGACCGTACAGCACGCGCCCCTTCTGATAGATCGAGCTCTCCGGGGAGTTCAGGTACTTGGGCTCGGAGTCGTCCAGGCTCCGGGCTCCGAAGCCTACGACCTTGCCCGACTCGTTCAGGATCGGAAAGATCGCCCTGTTGCGGAAGCGGTCGTAGTGGCCCTCCCCGCTCTTGCGAGC
>CAXMOH010000355.1:0-11429 GCA_964194855.1 uncultured Hyphomicrobium sp. | reverse complement strand
ATAGAACGCGAAGAGGAACGGCATCGTGAGGAGCAGGGGCAGACAGCCGACGAGCATCTGTGTGCTCATGCTCATGCCGTGGCGAGCGTAGAGCTCTCCCATCTCCTCCTGCATCTTCTGCCGGCGGGGGTCCATCATGGGAACCTTGCGATAGCGCTCCTGGATCGCCTTGAGCTCGGGCGACATCTTCGCCATCTTCATGGAGTTGGCGATGCTGTAGTGCCTGAGCGGCGCCATGAGCATGTTGATGAGCACGGTCAGGATCACGATGGCCCAGCCCCAGTTCCCCACCTGCTCGTGCACCCAACGGAGCAGCCGCATCAGGGGCACGACGATCGGGCCGATCCAATCCCCGATCGGGACCACGTGCTCGAGGCCGTAGCCGAGGACCTTCAGGGCCTGATGATCCTTGGGGCCGACATAGAGGAGAACCGGCGAACCTCGGCTCGCCTCCACCAGGGCGACGGCCGCGACCGTGGGCTCCTCCTCCGGGCGGGCGGGCAGGGTCGCCGGTCTGATCTCCGCTGCACCCGACCCCTCGGCCGGGATGAGGAGCGCCGCGAAGTAGCGACTGGCGACGCCCACCCAGCGCACCGCGGGCAGGGGCTGGCCAGCGGGGGCCAGGTCGCTGGCGGGCACTCGCTCGACATCTCCGCCGGCCAGGAACACCGCCTGCGGCTCCACGAAGCCGCGAACGTCCTTCTCCTCCTCCGAGGGGTTGCCAATCCCCGGCCCCCAGAGGAGACGGCTCTGGATCGGCTGGTCACCGGACGTCACCGAAACCGAGATCGACACCAGGCCCCCACCCTGGAACGTCAGGGCCTTCACGGCCTCGACCTGCCCGTCGGCGTATCGGAAGCTCAAGGTGCGAGGCGACGTTCCTCTCAGCCGCAGCGTGTGTGTGGACGGAACGAACAGCGCCTGCCTGAGCCGCTCGTCCACGGTCGCATCTCCCGTCTCGATGTCCAGCGGCTTCGGTCCTCGATTGAGCGCGGGCACCATCTCCTCGGGTTTGTCGTCGGCGGTGCGATAGCGGGCCAGCGTCCAGGAGAGGAGCCGCGCTCCGCGATTGCTGAAGGCGATGGTGAAGTCGGGCCCGAGCACCTCCACTCGCTGCTCCCGTTCTGCGGCCACCTTCGGCGCGGGCCTCACGCCGGCTTCAGCCGCGACCGCGGCTTCGCCCCCAGCGGGCGAGCGGGCGTCGGGCTCTGGTGGGGTCGGGAGGGGCCCGCCGTCCGATGAGGCAGGCGTTTCGAGCGCGGGCGTCTCATCGGGCGGACGGCCGCCTGGCCCGAACAGCAGGCTGTAGCCCGTCAGGATGAGAAGCGACAACGCGACGGCAAGAAGGAGGCGGCGTTCTTCCATGAATGGATCTCTAGGGGACCGGGTCTACTCCCCCGGGGCTGAAAGGATGGCAGCGCAGCAGGCGGAGGATCGACAAGTGGCTCCCCCGTGCGGCGCCGTGTCTCTGGATGGCCTCGTCCGCATAGGCACTGCAGCTCGGCCAGAAGCGGCAGTGGCCCCCCACGAGCGGCGCGAGAAGGAGTCGATAGCCCTCAATGAGGAGAAGAAGCAGACGAGCCCCGAGGCCCATCGAGGTTGAGCCGTCGGACTCGTTCACTGAACTCACGATCCACCTCGGACTGTGTCCGCCCGACAATATCCGCCCTGGCCACGAGCACGACGTCGAAGCCCCGGCCAACCGCCGGTGCCAACCGTCGGAAGCTCTCCCGCAGGAGCCGCCGGGCGCGGTTGCGCACCACGGCTCCTCCGAGTTTTCGTCCTGTCGCTATGCCCAGTCGGTGCTCCGTCTTTCCGTTCTGAAGAGCGATGAGCACGAACTGGCGCCCCGGGAGGCGCCGGCCCTTCCGAAACACCCGGTCGAACTCGGCGCGTGCGCGCAGCCGGCGTCCGCGCTGCAACTCCAGGCCCATGCCCTTCTGATGCGCGACACGTCAGACCGCCAGCCGCTTGCGCCCTTTCTGGCGCCGCCGCTTCAGGACCAGGCGACCGCCCTTCGTCCGCATCCGAACCAGGAAGCCGTGGGTGCGCTTCCGCTTCCGGTTGTTGGGCTGGAACGTCCTCTTCATGCTGGTCCTCTCAATCCTGGCGGTCCCGACGCCCGGCTCGCGACTGCGCGACTCCGATTGGGCGGGTGGACGAAACGATTAGGGTAACGGATAAACCCCTCTCCGGTCAAAGAGTTGGGTCTCCATCCTCTTGTGTGCCCCCGCGTCTCTATGCTAGTCTTACAGGGTTACGGACAGCCAACAGCGTAGAGCCTTCCCATGACGCCCGGCCCGGCTTTTCCACAGCTGTTGAAATCTCTGTGTAAAAGAGGGCCCAAGGGCGACTGATGTGCCTTCCTCTGTACCCGTGTCCGTAATGTATTGGTAGCAATGGCCTTGTAGCTCATGGCCGGCTTTTGGAACCGGCGGTGGGTGAGGATCGATGTCTGCAGATCTCTGGGATCAGATTCTGGCCCGCGTGGAGGGGAAGATCAACCGCCACAGCTTCGCCACCTGGTTTCGACCGACCAGCTACGTCGATCTCGACTCCCAGCGGCTCCGTGTGGCGGTCCCAAATGCGCAGTTTCGGGAGTGGCTGACCAAGAACTACCAGGGTGTCCTCGCCGAGGCACTCGACGAGGTCGGGCACCCCGATATCGCCGTCGAATTCGAGGAGCTCGCCGACTCCTCTTCGAGCCCTTCCACCGGTGGCGTCTCCGCCGAGCTCGAGTTGCGCCACTTCAACCCCAAGTACACGTTCGAGAGCTTTGTCGTCGGCTCTTCCAACCAGTTCGCTCACGCGGCGTCGAGGGCCGTGGCGGAGATCCCTTCCAAATCCTACAATCCCCTGTTCGTGTATGGCGGTGTGGGCCTCGGCAAGACCCACCTCATGCACGCCATCGGGCACTACATCTCGGCGCGCCAGAAGAAGCTCAACATCCTCTACATCTCCACCGATCGCTTCATCAACGAGATGATCAACGCCATCCGTTTCGATCGCCTTCCTGCTTTCCGCCAGAAGTATCGAGCGATCGACGTTCTCCTCATCGACGACATCCAGTTCATCGCAGGCAAAGACCGCACCCAGGAAGAGTTCTTTCACATCTTCAATGCACTTCACGATGCCCAGAAGCAGCTCGTCATCAGCTGCGACTGCCCCCCAAGGGAGATTCCGACCCTCGAAGAGCGCCTCCACAGCCGCTTCGAGTGGGGGCTCATCGCCGACATCCAGCCGCCGGATATCGAGACCAAGGTGGCCATCCTCCGCAAGAAAGCCGAGGCCGAACGGGTCGAGATCCCCGAGAACGTCGCTCTCTTCATCGCGAGCAAGGTCCGAACGAACATACGCGAGCTCGAAGGGAGCCTCATCCGGCTCATCGCATACGCAAGCCTCACCGGTCGGGACATCGACCTCTCCCTGGCTCACGACACCCTCCGTGACCTGCTTCACACCGAGGAAAAACCCGTCAACATCGAGATGATCCAGAAGTTCGTCGCCGACCACTACTCTCTGAAGATCAGCGATCTCAAGGCCAGGAACAACTCAAAATCGGTGGCTGTCCCACGTCAGATCGCCATGTACCTCACAAAGACGCTGACCGGCGCCTCCCTGCCCGAGATCGGGAAGGATTTTGGAGGAAAGCACCACTCGACCGTCATCCACTCCGTCCGCAAGATCACCGAGCTCCGCAAGCACGACCCGGAGTTCGACAGGCTCATCAACAGCTTTATCCAAGCCTTTCGATGAGCTTGGCCAGCTTTCCACAGCTCGATGCACAACCTCTTGCGGACGCTCCTCCGGCTTCCGTCTCATCCACAGATATGATCATCCTTTCGAGAGATACCCACACAGGCATGCACACCGCAAGACGGCTGATATCACCAACATGGAGGCTGTTTCACGCTTTCCACACCATCTCTCTATTCTTCTTTAGAACCTGCTATTACGGTTAAGAGAAGGAAATAGGGGACAACGACCATGGAAATCCTCGTACATCGAAACGATCTCGTAAAGGAGCTGCACCTGGTGCAGGGAATCGTCGAGCGAAAGAACTCGATCCCGATTCTCTCCAATGTCCTCGTCGAAGCGAAGGGCGAAGAGCTTCTCATCTCGGCCACCGACCTCGATGTGTCACTCCGATGTGGTTGCAGTGCTCAGGTCAAGAAAGAGGGCGCCGTCACCCTGGGAGCCAAGAAGCTCTATGAGATCATCCGCTCACTACCAGAGAGCGAGGTCCACATCGAAGTCCAGTCCGATGCCTGGGCCACGATCGAGTGTGAGCAGGTCGTTTTCCGAATGGCGGGCCTTCCCCGTGAGGACTTCCCCACGCTGCCTGACGCCAAGGCCGGAAAGGCTCTGGAGATTCCCGCCGAGCTGCTCCGCGGCTTGATCCAACGCACCAGCTTCGCCATAACGGCCGAGGATGCTCGCTACTACCTCGCGGGCGCCCTTCTCGTTCTGGAACCGGACCACGCCGCGATGGTGGCGACCGATGGCCACAGGCTCGCCTATGCTCGTGCAGCCAACACACAGAAGGTGTCGGAAGCGATCAAGGTTCTCGTGCCCAGGAAGGCGATCCTGGAGCTAGCCCGACTGATCGAGGGAGAAGAAGCTGTGACCTTCCAGCAGGCGGAGGGCCATCTTCTCTTCTCCGTCGGCGGCCGAACACTCGCTTCGAAGCTCGTGGAGGCTCAGTTCCCCGCGTACGAGAAGGTCATCACCGTGACCGGGGACAAGAAGCTGAAGCTGGGGCGAGAGGCCCTGCAAAGCGCCATCCGGCGCGTCAGCCTCCTCTCCTCCGAGCGCAATCGAGCCATCAAGGTGGCTCTGACCGAGGGAAAGCTGGAGCTCAGCGCGTCCTCACCCGAGCTCGGGGAAGCCAAGGAGGCCCTCGGTGTAGAGTTCGAGGGCGAGGGCGTGGAGGTCGGTTTCAACGCCCAGTATCTACTGGATTTTCTCTCGGCCGTCGGCGGAAACGACGTCGTCCTCGAGCTACGGGATGCGGACAGCCAGGGTCTCCTTCGCCCCGACGGTGACGACGAGGACAACTACCGCTACGTCGTCATGCCCATGCGGTTCTAGGAGATTCGGGTGGATAGGGGCCAGGTTTGGTCTGGGTGAGGCATCTCGGAATCAACGATTTGCGGAATATCAGCGAAGCGTCAGTCGAGCTGCACCCGGGACTCAACATCTTCTGGGGCCAGAACGCCCAGGGGAAGACGTCGCTCCTCGAAGCCGTGGGCTTCGTCGCCCGGGGGCGCTCCTTCCGAACAGACGACTCCCCTTCGGTCATCCGCCACGGCGCGCCTCGCCTCCGAGCCACAGCCGACGCGGGAGAGGACGGCCGCTTCAGCACTCTGGAGGTGCATCTCCAACCGGGCCGGAGGCAGTTTCGTGTGGATGGACGCGACGTGATGTCTCGGGAGTATCAGGGGCGTCTCGAGGTCGTCGTCTACTCGACCGACCGCCTTCGGGTCATCCGCGGCCCCATGCGGGAAAGACGCCAGTTTCTCGACCGCTCGGCCGCGGCCCTCTGGCCGGCATACAGAGCCGATACCCGGGCCTTCGAGCGCATCCTCAGCCAGAGAAACGCCGCTTTGCAGGATGATGCCCCGGACCTTTCGGTCTGGACCGAGAGGTTCATCGAGACAGGTGCCCGGCTACGATTTCGTCGAGCCGGCTACGCCGCCCGGCTTTCGGCGGCCCTGCGCATCGGCTACTCGCCTGCGAGTGAGAGCTACGAGATCCGCACGCGGCCTCCCGGTGCCCCGACCGAGGACGCAGAGCGAGCGGCCTTTGCCGACGAGCTCGGCCCCCTCCTTCGCCGTGAGCGCGCCGCCGGACGCAGCCTCGCCGGCCCTCACCGCGACGCGGTTGAGCTGCTCCTCAACGGCCGGGATGCGGCCCGCGAGGCCTCCTCCGGCCAGGCTCGAAGCCTGCTGCTCGCCCTCGTCCTCGCCAGCCTCGACATCTACCGGGAGGAGACCAGCCGCTCTGCGGTGGCGCTTCTGGACGATCTCGATTCCGAGCTGGACCACGACCGAACCCACGCCCTGTGCACCGAGGTCGCAAGCAGAGCACAGACGCTCGTGACCAGCGCCCACCCCGCCTGGGCGGAGAGCCTCCGCTCTCGAGGGCAGCTATTCCACGTCTCCGCGGGCAAGGTGCAGCCAGCCTGAGCCCCAAGAACGAGCAAACCCACCAATGAACGAAACGACGCCAAATCCACCCGCAAGCGCATCGGCCGCCTACGGCGCCGACGCCATTCGAATCCTCGAAGGACTCGAGGCCGTCCGCGTCCGCCCGGCCATGTACATCGGCTCGACAGGCGAAGCTGGCTTGCACCACCTCGTCTACGAGGTCGTGGACAACTCGGTCGATGAAGCCCTGGCCGGCCACTGCACCGAGGTCAACGTAACGATCCACATCGACAACTCGGTGACGGTCATCGACGACGGCCGCGGCATCCCCGTGGGCCCGCATCCCGCCAACCCCGACATGGACGCAGCCGAGGTCGTCATGACCAAGCTGCACGCCGGCGGAAAATTCGACAAGAAGGTCTACCAGGTCTCCGGCGGTCTGCACGGCGTCGGCGTCTCGGTCGTCAACGCGCTCTCGGAGAACCTCGAGCTGGAGATCTTTCGGGACGGGCGTGTCTACCTCCAGTCCTACTCCCGCGGCGCCCCCACGACCCAGCTCGAGAACACCGGTGTCACGGATCGGCGGGGCACACGCGTCACCTTCAAGCCGGACACGCAGATCTTCGAGACCACCACCTTCAGCTTCGACACGCTCTCTCGGCGTCTGAGGGAGCTGAGCTTCCTCAACCGCGGCATCCTCATCACCCTGGTCGACGAGCGGGACAACAAGGAGCACCGCTTCCAGTACGACGGTGGCATCGCGTCGTTCGTCGAGCACCTCAACCGGAACAAGGTCGTCTTTCCCCCGGTCCCGGTCTCGATCGGCGGGACCCGCGACGACGTCATCGTCGACGTCGCCATGCAGTGGAACGACGGCTACGCGGAGAATATCCATTCCTACGCGAACAACATCAATACCCAAGACGGAGGCAGCCACCTCGCCGGCTTCCGTGGGGCCCTCACCAGGACCCTCAACGCGTACGCTCAGTCCTCGGGTCTCGTGAAGGAAGGAGCCACCGGGTTCGACGGTGAGGACACCCGGGAGGGCCTCTGCGCGGTTGTCAGCGTCAAAGTGCCCAACCCCCAGTTCGAAGGGCAGACCAAGGGCAAGCTCGGCAACTCGGAGGTGAAGGGCATCGTCGAGAGCATCGTCAACGATCGCTTCTCCGCGTTCCTCGAAGAGAACCCGGCCCAGGCAAAACGCATCGCCGGCAAGATCCTCGATGCGGCCCGGGCGCGCGAAGCGGCTCGAAAGGCCCGGGATCTGACTCGCCGCAAGGGCGCCCTGGACGGGGCAGGCCTTCCAGGCAAGCTCGCCGAGTGCCAGGAACGGGACCCGGAGAAAACGGAGCTCTTCCTCGTCGAGGGTGACTCCGCCGGAGGCTCGGCCAAACAGGGTCGGGACAGGACGGTCCAGGCGGTGCTGCCGCTACGCGGCAAGATCCTGAATGTGGAGAAGGCCCGGCTGGACAAGACGCTGGCCTCCGAGGAGATACGGAATATCATCACCGCCCTGGGAACCGGCATCGGGACGGACGATTTCGCCATCTCGAAGCTGCGCTACAACCGGATCATCATCATGTGCGACGCCGACGTCGACGGCAGCCACATCCGCACGCTCCTGCTGACGTTCTTCTTTCGGCAGATGAAAGAGCTCATCGAGCGTGGGCATCTCTACATCGCCCAGCCACCGCTCTTCAAGGTCAAGCACGGAAAGAGCCAGACGTATCTGAAAGACGAGCCCTCTCTCGACGCCTTCCTCCTGGCGCGTGCGGCCAAGAACCGCCGCGTGCGTCTCGTCAACGGGCAGGAGTTCGAGGGTGCCAGGCTCGTCCATCTCGTGGGAAAGATGGTCACGGTCGAGAAGTTCCTCGCGCGGATCGCGAAGAAGGGAGTGCCCGGCGAGCTGACCGAGCGGCTTCTGCGGCAACGCATCAAGGACCCGGAGAGCTTCTCGGACCGGGACCTCCTCCTCGATCTGATTCGGCCCTTGCGAGACAAGGGCATCGACGTCCTCCTCGAGCGCGACGAAGAGCATGGCGTCTTCGAGATCGTCCTTCAACACAAGGGCAACGGTCACCCCCGGGAGATCCGCGTGGGCCACGCCTTCGTCGGCTCCGCCGAGTACCGTTCGCTCTACTCGGCCTATGAGGAGATCCGAGAGCTCGACCAGCCCCCCCTCACCATCCTCGACGGTGGCGAGACCACAGTGACCTCCCGCGAGGCCTTCGTCGAGCACATCATGGCAGAGGGAAAGAAGGGCATCTCCACCTCCCGCTACAAGGGGCTCGGCGAGATGAACGCCGACGAGCTCTGGGAGACGACGATGGACCCGGCGACACGGACCCTTCTCCAGGTCCGCCTCGAGGACGACGAGGTGGCGGAGAACATCTTCACCACCCTCATGGGCGACGCGGTCGAGCCGCGTCGTCAATTCATCGAAGAAAACGCGCTGAACGTGAGAAACCTGGACGTCTGATCCCCAATGGAAACGGAAGCCCCAGCTCCACCGCCCAACCGCATCCCCACGAACATCGCGGACGAGATGCGTCAGTCCTACATGGACTACGCCATGTCCGTCATCATCGGCAGGGCGCTCCCGGACGTGCGCGACGGCCTCAAGCCGGCGAACCGACGAGTCCTCTACGGCATGCAGCAGATGGGCCTGCAGCCGGGCCGCCCCTACCGCAAGAGCGCGAAGATCGTCGGCGACGTCATGGGCAACTACCATCCCCACGGCGACCAGGCGATCTACGACACACAGGTCCGCATGGCGCAGCCGTTCAACATGCGCGCCACGCTCGTCGATGGCCAGGGCAACTTCGGGTCGATCGACGGGGACCCCCCGGCCGCACAGCGCTACACCGAGGCGCGGCTGACCCGGCTTGGCGCTTCGATGATGGAAGACATCGAGCGGGACACCGTCGACTATCAGCCCACGTACGACGACACCTCGACCGAGCCCTCCGTCCTCCCCACGGTGCATCCCAACCTGCTGGTCAACGGTTCGGCAGGGATCGCCGTCGGCATGGCCACCAACATCCCGCCTCACAATCTCGTCGAGGTCGTGGACGGCCTGACGTTCCTCCTCCAAAATCCCGACCTCACACCGGACGAGCGCCTCGAGGGGTTGCTCCAGCGCATCCCGGGTCCCGACTTTCCTACGGGAGGCTTCATCCTCGGCCGCGAGGGAATCCGCCAGGCGTACCGGACGGGCCGCGGCACGGTCATCATGAGAGCCCGCGCCGAGATCGAGCTTCGCAAGAACGACCGCGAGTCGATCGTCGTCACGGAGATCCCCTACCAGGTCAACAAGTCTCGCCTCATCGAGAAGATCGCAGATCTCGCACGCAACGATCGGGTCCGGGGCATCGCCGACGTGCGGGACGAGAGTGGCCGCCAGGGCATGCGCATCGTGGTCGACGTCAAGCGAGGGGAGCCTGCTCAGGTCGTTCTGAACAACCTCTACAAGCACACCCAGCTCCAGGACTCCTTTGGAGTCATCTTCCTCGCCATCGTCGAGCAGCGGCCCCGCGTTCTGAGCCTCCTCGACGCATCCGAGCTCTTCCTCGACTTCCGCCGGGACGTGGTGAGTCGGCGGGCCGCCTTCGAGCTCAGGAAAGCCCAGGCCCGGGCCCACGTCCTCGAAGGCTACGTCATCGCCCTGGACCACCTCGACGCGGTGATCGCTCTCATCCGAAGCTCCCGCACCCCCCAGGACGCCAGGGTGGGCCTCGTGAGCCGCTTCGAGCTCACCGAGATCCAGGCGGACGAGATCCTGAAGCTCCAGCTCCAGCGCCTCACGGGCCTCGAGCGGCAGAAGATCGTCGAGGAGCTCGCCGCGCTCGTGGAGCGCATCGCGGACCTCAAGGACATCCTGGCCTCACTCGACCGCATCGACCGCATCGTCACCGACGAGCTCCACGAGATGCGCGACACCCACGGCGACGAACGCCGCACCGAGATCGTGGCGGCGGCGAACGAGA
Source organism: uncultured Hyphomicrobium sp. (assembly GCA_964194855.1). Lineage (GTDB taxonomy): Bacteria > Acidobacteriota > Vicinamibacteria > Fen-336 > Fen-336 > JAJDNS01. The sequence continues at coordinate 1,294 of CAXMOH010000355.1, read as the reverse complement.
TCAACATCGAGGATCTCATCGCCGACGAGGACGTGGCCATCTCGATCACCCACACCGGCTACGTGAAGCGGACCTCGCTCACGAACTATCGCGCTCAGAAGCGAGGCGGCCGCGGCCGAGTCGGCATGCGAACCAGAGACGAGGACTTCGTCAGCGACCTGTTCATCGCTTCGACTCACTCCTACATCCTGATATTCACGGACCGCGGACGCATCTACTGGCTCAAGGTCCACGCCATCCCGGACGTGACCCGTCAGGCGAAGGGGAAGCCGGTGGTCAACCTCGTCTCGTTGCAATCCGGAGAGAAGATCGCCGCCTTCTGCTCGGTACGAGACTTCTCCTCGGGACACCACGTGTTGCTTGCCACGAGGCGCGGCATCGTCAAGAAGACGCGGATCGAGGCCTTCTCGAAGCCCCGGCCCTCCGGGATCATCGCGCTGTCCATCGAGGAGGGCGACACCCTCATCGGCGCGGTGGTGACATCCGGCGAGGACAACCTCTTGATCGGGACCGAGAGAGGCATGGCCATCCACTTCCGCGAAACCGACGCCCGGCCCCTGGGCCGCACCGCCTACGGCGTGAAGGGCATCGACCTCGCCGACGGCGACGCAGCCGTTTCGCTGGAGGTCGCCCGGCCCGGAGGCTCGATCCTGACGGTGACCCGTGACGGCTTCGGCAAGCGGACCCCCGTCGAGGACTATCGGCTGCAGACCCGGGGGGGCAAAGGCCTCATCAACATCAAGACTTCCGGGCGGAACGGGCCCGTCGTGGGGGTCAGGTTTCTGCCCCGTGAAGAGCAGGTGATGCTGATCACCGAAAAGGGTATGATCATCCGGCTCAACACGGCAGACATCTCGATCATCGGCCGAAACACGCAGGGCGTCCGCCTGATCCAGCTTGAGCAGGGTGATCGTCTCGTTTCCGTGGCCCGTCTGGCGGAGCGGGAGGACGACGAGGAGAGCCCGGGCCGCCCACCACCGACGGGTGAGGCTCCTGGGGCGTCCAAGGAGGAACAATGAGGGAGCGCGCAACACCACTCGCGGTGGCGCTGGGCTTGGCGCTGGCAGGAATGGCCTGCGGCGGGGCCGAGACCGGCGTCGTCAATCGGTACTTTACGGCGCTGAACGCCAACGACACCACCACCCTCTCCGGCTTCGCCAGCGTCACTTTGGACAAGAAGGTCGACAGCTGGAAGATCGTCTCCGCAGGCGAGGAGGCACGGGGGCAAGCCACGCTGCCCGACCTCGTCGCGAAGCTCCGCGAGCTCGAGGCCACGCTCGAGCAGACTACGAAA
>CAXMOH010000354.1:0-3708 GCA_964194855.1 uncultured Hyphomicrobium sp. | reverse complement strand
GGACACCGCGCGGCGGTACCGCGACGCGGGCGTGGAGCGGCTCATCTTCGGGACCGCCGCGGTGACGGCCCCGGAGGTCGTCGAAGAGGCGGCGGCGCTTTGGCCGGAGGCGGTGGCGGTGGCGATCGACGCACGGGCGGGTCGGGTGACGGTCTCCGGCTGGACGGAGGACACGGCCCTCGACGCACTCGAGCTCGCCGCGCGTGCGAAGGGCTGGGGGATCGCACGGGTGCAGTACACCGACGTCACCCGAGACGGCACGCTCGCCGGTCCGAACATCGAGGCCATCGAGGAGATGGCCCGGCGGAGCGGGCTTCGGGTCACCGCGGCCGGCGGCATCTCGACGCTCGACGACCTGGCCCGCCTGAGCGTGCTCGCCGACGTCGGGGTGGACGAGGTCATCTCGGGCAAGGCACTCTACGACGGTCGCTTCACACTGGCGGAGGCCCGAGCGGCCCTCGCTGCCGCGGTGGAGGGACGGTGATGCTCGCGAAGCGACTCATTCCCTGTCTCGACGTGGACCGCGGCCGGGTGGTGAAGGGTGTCCGCTTCGTCTCGCTGCGCGACGCCGGCGACCCGGTGGAAGCGGCCGTGCGATACGATGCTGACGGCGCGGACGAGCTCGTGTTCCTCGACATCACGGCCTCCTCGGACGCTCGGCCGATCGTCATCGACATGGTGCAGCGGGTCGCGGACGCCGTCTATCTGCCCTTCACCGTGGGCGGGGGTGTGCGGTCGGTCGACGACGCGGAGGTGCTGCTGCGAGCCGGCGCCGACAAGGTGGCTGTCAACACCGCCGCCGTCGAGAACCCCGACCTCCTGGGCGAGCTCGCGCGGCGTTTTGGTTCGCAGGCCGTCGTCCTCGCCATCGATGCGCGGGCGACGGGCAAGGGGGGCTGGGAGGTCTTCGTCCACGGCGGGCGCACTCCCACGGGGAAGGACGCCGTCGCCTGGGCCCGGGAGGGCGCGGAGCAGGGAGCAGGGGAGATCCTTCTCACGAGCATGGACCGGGACGGGACGAAGGACGGGTTCGACGTGGCCCTCACACGGGCAGTGGCCGACGCCGTTCGAGTCCCGGTGGTGGCGTCGGGCGGGTGCGGGACAGTGGCTCACATGGCGGAGGTGCTGACCGCCGGCGCCGCGAGCGCGGCTCTGGCGGCGTCGATCTTCCACTTCGGCGAGATCCGGATCCCCGACGCGAAGGCCGAGCTTCTCCGGGTGGGCGTCGAGGTCCGGCCGCCGGCCGAGGGAGAGGCCGCCGCGTCCGCCGGGATGTCGGGCTCGGAGGGAGGGGCAGGATGACGGCGGAGCCGGACGCTCAGGTGGTGATTCCCGACGGTCTCGTCTTCGACGAGGCAGGGCTCCTGCCCGTGGTCGTGCAGGACCGGGCGAGTGGCGACGTCCTGATGGTGGCGTGGGCCAACACCGAAGCCCTCGCCCGGACCGCCGAGACGGGGCTCGCCCACTTCTGGAGCCGGAGCCGCAAGTCGCTCTGGCGCAAAGGAGAGACCTCGGGCAACGGCCTGCACGTCGTGGAGGCCCGGGCGGACTGTGATGGGGACACGTTGCTCCTCATCGTCGATCCGGAGGGGCCGGCGTGCCACACCGGCTCCCGAAGCTGCTTCGGGGAGGCCTCGCCCACCGCGGCGGGAATGCTCGAGGAGCTGGCCCGGGTCGTCGCCGAGCGGGCCGAGGCCCCGCCGGAGGAGTCCTACACCGCGCGGCTCCTCTCGAAGGGCCCGGACCAGGTCTTGAAGAAGATCGGCGAGGAGGCGACGGAGGTGGTCCTGGCCGGTCGGGTGCAGAGCGATGAGCGGCTGGCCGAGGAGACGGCGGACCTTCTCTATCACCTGCTGGTCGCCCTTCACCAGCGGAGAGTGCCGCTCGTTCGTGTCATGGACGAGCTGCGTCGCCGGCGACGCTCGAGCTCCGGGGCGCGGGGGAGCGACCGATGAAGGCGCTGAGCTACGAGGACTACGAGAGGCTCTCCGAGGAGGGTCGGCCGGTTCCGGTCTTCCGCGAGATCCCCGGCGACCTGCGGACGCCGGTGTCCGCCTTTCTCTCCCTGGGAACCCGGGCCGAGCGGGCGTTTCTCCTCGAGAGTGTCCTCGGAGGAGAACGGCTGGCCCGCTACTCCTTCCTCGGTCGCAACCCCGTGTCAACCCTCGAGGTGAGGGACGGCCGCGTCTTCGTTGGTGACGGGTCCGGCGAGACCGAGCTCGAGGAGGGTCTCCTCGACGCCCTGCGTTCGCGGTTGAGCTCGCCGCCTGCTGAGATCCCAGGGCTGCCACGCTTCACCGGCGGAGCCGTCGGATACCTCCACTACGACGCGGCGCGGCTGTTCGAGCGCGTGCCCGACCGGCACGGAGCCAGCCACGGCACCGTGGCCTCCTTTTGCTTCTACAACTCCCTCGTGGCGTTCGATCACGTGGGACAGCGGCTCGTACTCATCGCCATCGCCGAGCCTGGGAGCCGGGCCGCCTTTCAGGGCGCCCAGGAGATCCTCGACGGTTTCGAAGAGGATCTCGGCTGGGAGCGGCGGCCTTCGCCGTCCCGCCAGGCAGAGGCGTACGTGGCTCTCGAGGGCAAGCACGACCCAGGCTTCCAGGCGGCTGTCCTCGAAGCCAAGGAGCACATCGCGGCCGGCGACATCTTCCAGGTCGTTCTGTCCCGCCAGCACGAGGTCGACTGCGAGGCGGACCCCTTCTCCGTGTACCGCGCGCTGCGCATGGTGAACCCCTCGCCCTACATGTACTTCCTGAAGGAGGGCGAGAGGACGACAATCGGGGCCTCACCGGAGATGCTGGTTCGCGTGGAGGGGCGTCACGTGGAGACACGCCCGATCGCCGGGACCCGCCCTCGCCCCGGTCACAACGACGAGGCGCTGGCCCGGGAGCTGCTCGCCGACCAGAAGGAGCGAGCCGAGCACATCATGCTGGTGGATCTGGGACGGAACGACCTGGGTCGCGTCTGTCGATTCGGCAGCGTCCAGGTGCCGGAGCTCATGAAGGTCGAGCACTACAGCCACGTGGCCCACATCGTGAGCTCGGTGACAGGGGAGCTGGCGGAGGGCCGCGACGCTCTCGATGCACTGGCCGCCACGTTTCCGGCAGGGACGCTCTCGGGCGCCCCAAAGATCCGGGCCATGCAGATCATCGACGAGCTCGAGCCCGTGCCTCGCGGGCTGTACGGCGGGGCCCTCGGCTATCTCGACATGCGCGGCAACCTCGACTTCTGCATCGCCATCCGCACCCTGACGATGAAGGGTGGGCGCGCCACGCTCCAGGCCGGCGCCGGCATCGTGGCGGACTCGGATCCCGCGGCGGAGGAGCGAGAGACCGACGCGAAGTCGCGGGCGCTGTTCGAAGCGCTCAAGGTGGCCGGAGGTCTCGCGTGATCCTCCTGGTCGACAACTACGACTCCTTCACCTTCAACCTGTACCAGTACCTCGGCGAGCTGGGCTGCGAGGTGAAGGTCGTCCGAAACGACGCCATGAGCGTGGACGAGGCTCTGGCCCTCGGTCCCGAGCGGATCGTCGTCTCCCCCGGCCCAGGGACTCCCGACGAAGCCGGGATGAGCGTCGAGCTCATCCGTCGCTCTCCGGTGCCGGTCCTCGGGGTGTGCCTGGGCCACCAGTCGCTCGCCCAGGCCTTCGGAGGGGAGATCGTGCGAGCGGCGAAGCTCATGCACGGCAAGACCTCCGAGATC